>NZ_JBHJQP010000146.1:0-21164 GCF_042262625.1 Streptomyces sp. NPDC056347
GGGCCGCGTTGCGCGGGCCCGCCCGGAAGCCCTCCCTCCGTCAGTACTGGAGGTACCGCTCGCGCACCGCCCGGAACGCGGCGAGGTCGGCGGACCACGCCCCCACCACCTCGTCGGTGTCCGCGCCCGCGTCGATCATGGTGCGGACCCGGGTGTTGCCGGTCAGCTTGTCGATCCAGTTGTCCGGGCGCCAGGCGAAGCCGTCCCAGGTCCGCTTCGCCGTCACCAGCAGCCCGATGCCGGTGCGCACCGGGTCGAAGACCTCGCGGTCTTGGACGTGCAGCTGCACCCCGCCGACCGTCTTCCCCTGGAACTTGGAGAAGGTCGGCGCGAAGTACGCCTCGCGGAACGCCACCCCGGGCAGGCCGAGCGCGTTCGCCGCGTCCGCCCAGCGGTGGTCGATGCCCTCCGCGCCCAGCAGCTCGAACGGGCGGGTGGTGCCGCGCCCCTCGGAGAGGTTGGTGCCCTCGAACAGGCAGGTGCCGGAGTAGACCAGCGCGGTGTCCGCGGTCGGCATGTTGGGGCTCGGCGGCACCCACGGCAGCCCGGTCGTGTCGAAGAAGTCCGTGCGCTTCCAGCCGGACATCTTCACGACGCGCAGGTCCACCGGCCGCTCGGCCAGGAAGCGCGCGTTGAAGAGCAGCGCCAACTCGGCGACGGTCATGCCGTGCGCCTGCGCGATCTCCCGGCGGCCCACGAAGGTGCCGAAGGCCGGGTCGAGCACGGGGCCCAGCGCCGCCCGCCCGGTCACCGGGTTCGGCCGGTCCAGCACGACGAACCGCTTGCCCGCCAGGGCCGCGGCCTCCATGCAGTCGTAGAGCGTCCAGATGTACGTGTAGAAGCGGGCGCCCGCGTCCTGGATGTCGAAGACGACGGTGTCGACGCCGGAGGCCGTGAAGACATCGGCGAGCGGCTGCCCGCTCTTCAGGTACGTGTCGTACACCGGGAGTCCGGTCGCCGGGTCGTCGTACCGCCCCTCCGAGCCGCCCGCCTGCGCGGTGCCGCGGAAGCCGTGCTCCGGACCGAAGACGGCGGTCAGATCCACCCGGTCGTCCGGGTGCATCACATCGACGATGTGGCGCACGTCGGAGGTGATCCCGGTCGGGTTGGTGACGATCCCGACCTTCTGGCCCTTCAGCAGCGCGTAGCCGTCCGCCGCCAGCCGGTCGAAGCCGGTGCGGACCTTGCGCCCCTTGCCCGGTGCGGGGGAGGCGGTCGCCGTCCCGGCCCCGGCGGCCGTCGCCGCGAGGGCCCCCACCGCACCGCCGGCGGCCAGCAAACCACGTCTGGACAGGCTCATTCGGCTACCTCCATGATCGCGACGCATGTCATGGTCACGCACGCTAGCGCGGGTTCCGGCCATACGGAACGAGCCGGACGGGACCGGTGCGACAGGAGTGTCCGCCACCTGGTCCCGGTCCCTTCCACTCCGGCATACCGACTGGTTAGTCTGCCGGTGGAGTCGGCTGAGAGAGGCGGAACCGATGAGTGTGGTCAAGGGCGCGGGCGTGGTGGTCACCGGGGCCGGAGGCGGAATCGGGGCCGCGCTGGCCCGCCGGTTCGCCGCGGAGGGCGCGCGGGTCGTGGTCAACGACCTCGACGCGGCGCGGATCGAGGCGCTGGCCGGGGAGATCGGTGCCACCACCGTCGCCGGTGACGCCTCCGGGATCGTGGACGCGGCACGGGACGCGCTGGACGGCACCATCGACATCTACTGCGCCAACGCCGGACTCGCCTCGCCCGGCGACGCCTTCGCCGAGGAGGACGTCTGGGCCGCGGCGTGGGACGTCAACGTGATGGCCCATGTCCGCGCAGCCAGGGCGCTGCTGCCCGACTGGCTGGAGCGCGGCGGCGGCCGCTTCGTCACGACCGCCTCCGCCGCCGGGCTGCTGACGATGATCGGCGCCGCCCCGTACAGCGTCACCAAGCACGGGGCCGTCGCCTTCGCCGAATGGCTCTCGCTCACCTACCGCCACCGCGGCGTCAAGGTGCACGCGATCTGCCCGCAGGGCGTGCGCACGGACATGCTCACCGCCGCCGGATCGGCCGGGGAACTGGTCCTCGCGCCCAGTGCCATCGAGCCGGAGGCGGTCGCCGACGCACTCCTCGACGCGATGGCCGAGGACCGCTTCCTGGTCCTGCCGCACCCCGAGGTCGCCGGCTACTACCGGGCCCGCGCCAAGGACACCGACCACTGGCTCGACAGCATGAACCATCTCCAGCGGAAGTGGGAGGGGACCGGCGCGTGACCGGGTCGATCTACGCCGCCCAGCCCTGGCTCACCCTGCTCAGCGAGGCCCAGCGGGCCCCCGTGCACCCCGCCCCGACCCTGGTCCACGCCTTCCGCGAGTCCGCCGCACGCGCCCCCGGGCGCCCCGCCCTCGCCTACTTCGACGGCCGCCTGAACTACCGCGAGACCGACGCCCTTTCCGACGCGGTGTCCGGTCACCTCGCCGCGAAGGGGCTGGAGCCCGGCGACCGGGTCGCGGTCGTGCTCCAGAACAGCCCGCAGTTCGTCCTCGCGCTGCTCGGCGCCTGGAAGGCCGGCGCGGTGGTCGTCCCGCTCAACCCGATGTACAAGTCGGCCGAGACCGGGCACGTCCTGAAGGACGCCGGCGTCACGGCGGTGATCTGCGCGGACCGGGCCTGGGAGGCGTACCTGCGGGAGACCGCGGCCGCCGCCCCGTCCGTACGGATCGTCCTCACCACCAGCGAGCGCGACCTCCAGACCCGCGACGACGAACGCGTCCTGGGCTTCGAGCGGCTGCCGGTGCCGCAGGACACCGAGGACCTGGTCGCCGTCGCCCGCCGGGGCGCAGCAGCCCCCGCGGGGCGCGTACCCGCCGCCGGCGACGTGGCGCTGATCAGCTACACCTCCGGGACCAGCGGCACCCCCAAGGGCGCCATGAACTCCCACCGCAACATCATGGTCAACGCCGAGCGCCAGCGGACCGGGCACCCGGTCCCCGAAGGCTCCGCCTACTTCGCGCTCGCCCCGCTCTTCCACATCACCGGCGTGGTCTGCCAGCTCGCCGCCTGCCTCGCCAACGCGGGCACCCTCGTCCTCGCGTACCGCTTCCACCCGGGTGTCGTCCTCGACGCCTTCACCGAGCACCGCCCCGCGTACACCGTGGGCCCGTCCACCGCCTTCATGGCGCTGGCCGTCCACCCCGGCGCCACTCCCGGGCACTTCGCCTCCTTCCGGATCATCTCCTCGGGCGGCGCACCGGTGCCGCCCGCGCTGGTCGAGAAGTTCCGTACGGACTTCGGCCCGTACCTCCACAACGGCTACGGCCTCACCGAGTGCACCGCCCCCTGCGCCTCCGTCCCGCCGGAGCGCGAGGCCCCCGTGGACCCGGCCTCCGGGACGCTGTCGGTCGGCGTCCCCGGCCCGGACACGGTGGTCAGGATCCTCGACGAGAACGGCGCGGAGGTCCCCTTCGGCACGCACGGCGAGATCGCCGTCCGCGGCCCGCAGGTGGTCCCCGGCTACTGGCGGCTGCCGGAGGCCACCGCAGCCGCCTTCCCGGACGGCGAGCTGCGCACCGGCGACATCGGCTTCATGGACGAGGCGGGCTGGCTCTACGTCGTCGACCGCAAGAAGGACGTGATCAACGCCTCCGGTTTCAAGGTCTGGCCCCGCGAGGTGGAGGACGTCCTCTACACCCACCCGGCGGTCCGGGAGGCGGCCGTCGTCGGCGTGCCCGACGCCTACCGCGGCGAGACCGTCCGGGCCTGCGTCAGCCTGAGGCCCGGCGCCTCGGTCGGCCCCGAGGAGCTGGCGGCGTACTGCGCCGAGCGGCTCGCGGCGTACAAGTACCCCCGCGAGGTCCGGATCCTGGCGGACCTGCCGAAGACGGCGAGTGGGAAGATCCTCCGGAGGGAACTGCGTTCCCCTCGATGACCGATTCACGTGGAAGGCAGGTGGCGGCAATGGCCGAGGCGACGGACGAGGAGCAGGCCCCCGTCCCCCAGCGACTGCTGGCCGCCGCCACCCGGCTCTTCGCCGAGCGGGGCTACGACCGCACCTCGGTCCAGGACATCGTCGAGGCGGCGGGCGTCACCAAGGGAGCGCTCTACCACTACTTCGGCTCCAAGGAGGACCTCCTCCAGGAGGTGTACGCCCGGGTGCTCCGCCTCCAGCAGGAGCGCCTCGACGCCTTCGCGGGCGCGGACGCCCCCGTCGAGCAGCGGCTGCGCGACGCCGCGGCCGACGTGGTGGTCACCACCATCGAGAACCTCGACGACGCCTCGATCTTCTTCCGCTCCATGCACCACCTCAGCCCGGAGAAGAACAAGCAGGTCCGTGCTGAGCGCCGCCGCTACCACGAGCGCTTCCGGGCCCTGGTGGAGGAGGGCCAGCGCAGCGGGGTGTTCTCCACCGCGACCCCGGCCGACCTGATCGTCGACTACCACTTCGGCTCGGTCCACCACCTGTCCACCTGGTACCGGCCGGACGGCCCGCTCAGCCAGCAGGAGGTCGCCGACCACCTGGCCGATCTGCTGCTGAGGGCCCTGCGCCCGTAACGGCCGTCAGCCGGTCGAGGAACGCTTCCGCCGCCGGATTGCGCGGCCGGGGCGCCCGGCCGGCGAGGACCACCGTCCGGCCGGGCTCCGGCTGACGGATGCTCACGCACGGCAGCCCCGCCTCCGTACCGATCCGCCGGGGCACGATCGCCACGCCGATCCCGGCCCGTACGAGATCGACGAGCAGCCGGATCTGGGTGACGTCGCAGGTGATCCGGCGTTCCAGACCGCAGTGCGCGGCCAGCCTGCGCACCGCGGTCTCCAGGCCGGTGCCCGCCCGGAAGTCCACGAACGGCTCGTCGGCGAGGTCCTTGATCAGGGTGCGCCCCGCGCCCGCCAGCCGGTGGCCCGGCGCGGTGATCAGCACCAGGTCCTCGTGCCAGGTCGCGAAGTCGGCGATGCCCTCGGGGAGTTCGGCCGCGTCCGGCGCGAGGAAGGCCAGGTCCAGTTCACCGGCGCGCAGTCCGGCCACCAGCTCCGGCGTCGTCGCCTCGCGCAGCGAGATCTGCACCCCCGGCCACGCGCGGTGGTACGCGGCCAGCTCGGCCGCCAGGTCCACGCAGGTCAGCGTCTGGATCGTGCCGACCCTGACCCGGCCGGCCACCAGCCCCGCCACGGCCGCCACCGCGTCCCGTGCCTCCTGCGTACCGGCCAGCACCGACCGGGCCGACGGCAGCAGGGCCCGGCCCGCCTCGGTCAGCACCACCCGACGGCCGGTCCGGTCGAACAGCCCGGCCCCCAGCTCCCGCTCCAGATTGCGTACGGAGGTGCTCAGCGCGGACTGCGCGATCAGCTCGGCACGGGCGGCGGCGGTGAAACTGCCGTGCGTGACCACCGCCACGAAATGGCGCAGTTGACGAAGCTCCATCCATCCACGATAGCGATGGGAGCCAGCTGAATCATCTGTTGGACCGATGGCGGGAGTGGGCCCGAAGCTGGTTCCATGACGCAGATCCAGCGGTCCGCGCAGCAGCGGCCCGTACATGTTCCCGTGCTGTGGACGGTGGCCCACGGTCCGCACCGGCCGGTGTCCGTCCGGGTGCTCGCGCGCTGCCTGCTGCGGGTACGCGCCTTCGCCCGCGAGCTCGCGCTGACGGACCACGTGGGCTCCGGCGGCTACTGAGCACGCGGGAGGCCAAGGGGCGGGACCGAGGCCGCCGGCCGGGCGGGCGGGAAGCAACGGCCGGGCCGGAGCCGGCGGTCGGGTCGGAGCGGCCGGTCGGTTCGGAGCCATTGGCCGGACCGCAGCAACCGCCAGGTGGACCGGATGCGTCGGCCGGTTCGGAACCGCCGGCCGGACCGGAACCGCCGACCGGACCGGAGCCGTCGGGCGGGCTGAAACGGTTGGCCGGGCCGGTGCCCGCCCGGTTAGCATCCGATGATGCGGACCCCGGCCGGCGAAGAGCACCACACCACCACGGCCCGGACGGGCCCCGCCCCCCGGGAGCTGGGGCGGCTGATCCGCCACGACGACCCCGCCACACGCCACCTGGGTCTCGCCCTGCTCACCGAACGCCTCACCGCCTCCCCGCCGCGCGACGACACGGAGGCCAGGGAGCTCGCCGCGCTGCTGCCCACGAAGCTCACCGGACCACCGGAGGCGGACCTGCTGCTGGCCGGGCTCCACGAAAGGGCCGGGTACGACGAACGGTTCGGCCAGGCCCTGACGGACCGCCCCCGGCCGCCATGGCGCACCGCCGGCACGCTGCCCGCCTCGGTACGGACCGCCTGGCTGCGCGCCGATCTGCTGCACGACCCGGCGGCGCTGCTGCGCGAGGAACCTCCGGGCGAGCCGCTGTACCAGGCGGTGCGGAGCGCGGACATCACCGCCGCCCGCCGCCCGGTCCGGCTGGTGGCGGAGCTGGCGGGCAGCGGTGATCCGGTGCTGCGCACCGAGGCGGTCCGGCTGGCCCGGCAGGGGCTGCACACCGGGCTGCTGGCCCCCGCCCCGGTCCGGGCGATCCTGGCCGGGCTGCTGGCGGCCGACGGCGCCGACAGCACCGGGGCCGTCGTGGCGGCCCTGGGCGAGCTGGCCGAACCGTGGGCGGCTCTCGACCCGTTGCCGCCGGGCCGACTGGCACCGTTCCTCCGCACCGTCCCCGCGCACGAGCCCGTGGCCGGTGCCGCCCTCGCGGCCGCCGCCCGCCACGGCCACCGGGACCTGCTGCGCCGGGCCGTCGGGGACCCGGCACTGCCGCCCGCGATACGGCGGCGCGCGATGGAGCTCCTCGGCGATCTCGCGGAGCGGGCGGACATCGGTGAACTGACCGCCCTTGCCGCGAGCGACCCGCTGCTGCTCGGCGCCCCGGCCGTGATCTGCCTGCGCGGCCTCCACCGGCGCGGGCACTTCCCGGCGGGCCCGGACGTCCCCGCCGTCGTCGGCCTGGCCCTCGCCGACCACTCGATCGCGCCCCGGGACGTGGCGACGGTCCTGTTCACCGCCCGCCAGGACGCGCTCCGGGTCCTCACCGACGCCCCCGCCACGGACCCGGGCTGGCCGCGCCGGCTCGCCCTGCTGACCGCCCTCGCCGCCCAGGGCACCGGAGACCTCCCGGCCGGGGCCGCCGTCACCCGGCTGCTGCCCACCGCCCCCGTACCCGGGCCGTTCCTCGACGCGATCCGCGTCCTGCGCCACACGGACGCCGAGGAGGCCGTGCTCGCCCTGCTGCCCTCGGCACCGGACGCGGCCCTGGAGACGCTGGAGGCGATCGGCGGCGACCGGACGGTCCAGGTCCTGAGCGAGGGACTGGGCCTGTACGAGGGACCGGCCCCGAGCGAGGGACCGGCTCCGAGTGACGGACTCGCCCTGAAGGAGGAACCTGGCCAGGGCGAAGAACAGGGCCCGGAGGAGCGGCCTGTCCCGAACCAAGGACCGGGTCCGAACCAGGGACCGGGCCTGAACCAGGGCTCGAACCAGGAACCCGACCCGAACCAGGAACCCGACCCGGGCCGAGGCTCGGCCCCGAACCACCGGCCCGGACCCGCCACCGGCCCGATGGCGCCCCACCTGCGCCCCGTTCGCCACCGGGCCCTCGAACTGCTCTGGCAGCTGAACCGCGACCCGGAGCGCCGCCGCGCCCTGCTCGCCCGGCTCGACCCCGTCGATCTGCCGCCCCGCGTCGCGGCCGACCTGGGCCGCCCGGACGCGCGGGAACTGGCCCTGCTCCACTCCCACCTCGACCCGGACCGGCCGGTCGAGGCCCTGTGCCGGCTGGCGGCCCACGGCGACGCGGACACCCTCCCGGCCCTCGCCGACCTGCTGCTGCGCGTCGTCTCGGAGCTGGCGGCCGCGCGGGAGCCGGGCGCTCCCGACCGGACCGGCGAACACGGCCGGCCGGCCGGGGAACCCGTGGTGCCCCAGGAGGTCCTGAACGCCGTGCAAGGTCTCGGCCGCAGGCTCCACGCACGCGGCGCGATCAGACCGGTCTGCCTGCTCGGCACCAAGAACGCCGAAGAGGCCGGGCACGCCGTCGTCGCGAGCCTCGCCCTGGACCTGCTGGACCGCCCCGCAATCGTCGACCACGAGCGGGTGATCCTGCTGGAACTGCTGCTCAGGGCCCCCTGGGCGGGCACCCGCGCCCGGGTCCACCGGCTGCTGCGCCACCGGGACCGGCATGTCCGCAAGCACGCCGTCGCCCTCGTCGCCCGCGACGCCACGGGCGAGGACGCCCAGGCCCTCTCGGCGACCCTGACCGCGCTGACCCGCGCCCGGGACATCCAGACCGTACGGCAGGCCCTGCTCGCCCTGGGGCACGTCCGGGCCCACTGGGCGGGCGCCGCGATCGCCGCCCGCCTGGACCACCCGAACACGAACATCCGCAAGACGGCGGCCGCGGCACTGGTCCGCACGGGCGGACCGGCGGCGGTCCCCGGGCTCCTCGACCGGCTCGGCCGCGAGCACAACCCCGCCCTGCGCGACACCCTCGTCGCCGCCCTGGGCACCGCACTCGGCGACGCCTGCGCGGCCACCCTGCTGGCCGCCGCCGAGCACAGCCGGGACCACACCGTCCGCGAACGGCTCCTCCTCGGCCTGAACGGCGCCCTCGGCACCCGCGCGGTCCGTGCCCTGGCCGAACAGGAGTCACCGGTGGCGGCCCCACTGCTCGCCCTGCTGGCCTCCGGCCGCGTCCGCCCGGCCACCGGCACCCTGGACGACCTCGCCGCCCCCCTGGCCCGGTACGGCATCACCGCACCGGCCGACAAACCGCCGCAGCCCGTGCCCGGAGCGGCGGACCGGGACATCGACGCCCTGCTCGCCGACGGCTGGGACGCGGCCGTCGCGCTGCGGCTGGCCGGGCGGGACGAGGAACCCGACCCCGGCCGGGCCCGGGCGCTGCGGCCGATGCTCGCCGACTGGCTCCGGCTCGCCGGGTCCCGCCCGGTGCGCGGGAACGCGGCAGTGCGCGACGCGGTGGTGCGGTACGCGCTGCGGATCTGCCCCGGGCCCCGAGACACGGCGGAACTCGGGGCGTACGCCCGGTCCGCCCCGGTCCTCCTGGACGCGCTGGCCGACGCCCGCGACCGGGACCGGCACGACCTGATCGCCGTACTCGAAGACGCCGCGCCGATGCTGACGGCCCCCGCCCGTACGGCCGCCACCGCCGCCGTACGGGCCCTGCGGCCGGCCCCGGCCGTCCCCGCCCGCTCCACGCTGCCGCTGCTGCGCGGGCTCGGCGCGGTCCCGGTCCGGGCCGACCTCGACCGGGACCTCGCCGCCGCCCGGCTCGGCGCCGACCCCTGGCGGGCCGCCACCACCGTGCTCCGGGCCGCCTTCGCCGTACCCCGGAGCGACGAACAGCTCCCCGCCGGGACCCGGGCCTGGCTCGAAGCGCTGGACGCGGCGGTCCGCACCCCGGACGACCTGGCCCGGTTCCGGAACCGGGACGACGGCGCCGTCCCCTCGCGGGACCGGCTGGCCGGGCTCATCGAGGCGCACCAGGGCGCGGGCGACGAGGTCCGCGCCGCTCTCGTCGACTGGATGACACATCTTCAGCCGCTCGACGCACCGCCCTGGACCCTCGCCGAGACCGCCCGTACCCCGTCACCGCCACCGCGCCGGGTACGCGAGGACGACCTCGACCAGCCCCGCTCGGCGGCCCTGCGGGAGCGGCTGCTCACCCTGCTGGACGCACCCGACGGGGACCGCCGCGGCACCGCCGCCCGGGCCCTGGCCCGCTGGCCCGAACCGGAGCACCGGCTGCCGGTGCTGCGCGCGTATCTGCGCGGCCGGGTCGACCTGCCCGTGGACCCGGGCCTGGCCCACGCACTGACGCTGCTGGACGCGGCCGAACTGCGCGGCGAGGACATCCGGCGCGAACGGGTGGCGCGCACGGCCGCCCGGCTCGACCCCTGGGCGCTGGAACGGCTGGTGCCGCTGCTGCTGGAGTGGTGGCAGGAAGCGCCGCCTGCCGTGGCCCGGGCGCTCCGCGAGGCCCTGCACGCCTGCCCGGCCGACACCCTCGCCGCGCACCTCACCGACCGCCCCGGCACGGATTCCCCGGGCTGCCCGGACCTGCTCACCGGGCGTCCGCTGCTGCGCACCGAGGCCCTGGACCGGGCCCGCCGACGGCTGCGCGAGGAGGGGAACGGCGACCTGGCGGACCGGATGCTGCTCGTCGAGGGCCCCCTGCGCGGCCCGGACGCCGCACGGCGCGACGCGGCGACCCTGGCATCGCTCAGGGAACGCCGGGAACCCCCGCCCGCCACGGGCGACGCCGCCCACCCGCCCCGGCACGGCCTCCTGGAACTGGCCGCCACCGGCACACCGGAACAGATCTGCCGGGCGCTCACCGCGCTCACCGAGGCGCACCCCGGCCCCGAACCGGACGACGACCCGCGCCTGCTCGAGCTGCTGGGAGGTCTGCTCACCCACCCCCGAGCCCGGGTCCGCCTGCGCGCCCACCGCACCTCACGGGCGATGCTCGACCGGCCGACCCACCTCGGCCACACCCGGACCCTGCTGGACGACCCCAGCCCGGACGTGGTGCGCATGGCGGTCCGCACGCTCTGCCGGGCGGCCTGGGCGCCCGCGATCCCCGCCGTGACCGGGCTGCTCGCACACCCGCACCCCGCCGTGCGGGAGGCGGCGGCCGAGGGACTGGCCGGGCTCGGCGCGGCGGCGGTCCCCGCCCTGCGCAACGCCGCCGCCCACGCCCGCCCCGACCGGCGCGCCCGCTACACCGGCGTACTGGACCGGATCAGGGCGGGCGAGGACTGAGCCCCCGAACCGCCCGTGCGACCGCCGGTCGCACGTACCGCTACAGGTAGCGCTTGATCTCGCGCCGGGCCAGCGACCGCTGGTGCACCTCGTCCGGGCCGTCCGCCAGCCGCAGCGTCCGGGCCGCCGCCCACAGCTCGGCCAGCGGGAAGTCCTGGCCGACGCCGCCCGCCCCGTACAGCTGCACCGCCTGGTCGAGGACGGAGGCCACGGCGCGCGGGGTGGCGATCTTGATGGCCTGGATCTCGGTGTGCGCGCCCCGGTTGCCCACCGTGTCCATCAGCCACGCGGTCTTCAGCACCAGCAGCCGCAGCTGCTCCACCGTGACCCGGGCGTCCGCGATCCAGTTCTGCACGACGCCCTGCTGGGCGAGCGGCTTCCCGAAGGCGGTACGGGACACGGCCCGGCGGCACATCAGCTCGATGGCCCGCTCCGCCATGCCGATCAGCCGCATGCAGTGGTGGATGCGCCCGGGCCCCAGCCGCGCCTGGGCGATGGCGAAGCCGCCGCCCTCCTCACCGATCAGGTTGGTGGCGGGCACCCGCACATCGGTGAAGACCACCTCGGCGTGACCGCCGTGGTAGTGGTCCTCGTACCCGTACACCCGCATGGCGCGGCGGACCTCGACGCCGGGGGTGTCGCGCGGGACCAGGACCATCGACTGCTGGCGGCGGATGTCCGCGCCCTCGGGGTCGGTCTTGCCCATCACGATGAAGATCGCGCAGTCCGGGTTCATGGCACCGGAGATGTACCACTTGCGCCCGTTGATGACGTAGTCGTCGCCCTCGCGCGCGATCCGCGTCTCGATGTTCGTCGCGTCCGAGGAGGCCACCTCGGGCTCCGTCATCGCGAAGGCCGAGCGGATCTCCCCGGCGAGCAGCGGCTCCAGCCACCGCTTCCTCTGCTCGTCGCTGCCGAACTGGTGGAGCACCTCCATGTTCCCGGTGTCCGGGGCGCCGCAGTTCAGCGCCGTCGGTGCCAACTGCGGGGAGCGGCCGGTGATCTCGGCGAGCGGGGCGTACTGGAGATTGGTCAGCCCGGCCCCGTACGCCGGGTCGGGGAGGAAGAGGTTCCACAGGCCCTGCCGCCGGGCCTCGGCCTTCAGCTCCTCCATCACCGGCGGGGTGTCCCAGGGCGAGGCCAGCAGCGCCCGCTGCTCGTCCGCGGTCTTCTCGGCGGGGTACACGTGCTCGTCCATGAAGGCGAGCAGCCGGGCACGCAGCTCCTCGGTGCGGGCGTCGAACGCGAAGTCCATGGGTCAGCCTTCCTGGAGGGTGGTGAGACCGTGCTCGATGAAGACGGGGACGAGGCCGCCGATCCGGTCGAAACCGGCGCCGACGGTCTGGCCCAGGGTGTAGCGGTAGTGGATGCCCTCCAGGATCACGGCCAGCTTGAACCAGGCGAACGCGGTGTACCAGGAGAGGGCGGAGGTGTCCCGGCCGGAGCGGGCGGCGTAGCGCTCGATCAGCTCGGCGGGGGAGGGGTGGCCCGGCGCGCCGCTGGTGGTGGAGACCGGCGACTCGGCCAGGCCGAGGTCCGAGCTGTACATCACCAGCAGGCCGAGGTCGGTCAGCGGGTCGCCGAGCGTGGACATCTCCCAGTCCAGGACGGCCTTGATCCGGTCGTCGGCGCCGATCAGGACGTTGTCCAGCCGGTAGTCGCCGTGGACGACGGTGGGCGCGGGCGAGGCCGGCAGCGCGTGGCCGAGCCCGGTGTGCAGCGCGTCGATGCCGGGCAGCTCGCGGTTGCGCGAGGCGTCCAGCTGCTTGCCCCAGCGGCGCAACTGCCGCTCCAGGAAGCCCTCGGGGCGCCCGAAATCGCCGAGCCCGACGGCCTGCGGGTCCACGGCGTGCAGCGCGACGAGCGTGTCGACGAGCCCGAGGACCGCTTCCCGGGTGCGCTCCGGGCCCAGCGGGGCGAGCTGCTCGACCGTGCGGTACGGGGTGCCCTCCACGTACTCCATGACGTAGAACGGCGAACCGGTCACCGAATCGTCCTCGCAGAGCAGCACCGGCTCGGGCACCGGCACGCCCGTCGGGTGCAGGGCGCTGATCACCCGGTGCTCGCGCCGCATGTCGTGCGCGGTGGCCAGTACGTGGCCCAGCGGGGGCCTGCGGACCACCCACCGGCCGGTGCCGTCCGTGACGACGTACGTGAGGTTCGAGCGGCCGCCCTCGATCAGCCGGGCCCGCAGCGGTCCGCTCACCAGCCCCGTCCGCTCCCGGTCGAGATGCCCGCGCAGCCGGTCGAGGTCGAGACCCGGCGGGGGGACATCGAGGTCGGGGCCTGGCGGGGGGACTGGGCTCATCGTGCGCACCTCCGGGAGGAATGAAAGTCGGAAACCATCATGCCGACCAGTCGGTATGTCGTCCAGTGTCAGGCGGCGGGTCGTGCGGCGGGGCGTATGGCCGGTCGCGTGGCCGACTGCCGTGATCCGCGGGGCGGGGCAGGCTTCCCGGGCCCCCGGAGTCTGGTGTTCAGTCGTATCCCTGAATAGAGTTCACGTATGAATACAGAATTGCTGATCGACGACGTCCGGCTGACCCCGATCCTGATAGCCGACCCACCCCTGCTCAACACCCAGGGCGTGCACCAGCCCTACACCCCGCGCCTCGTCGTGGAGGTCGTCACCCGTGGTGGGGTCACCGGCATCGGCGAGACGTACGGGGATGGGAAGTACCTCGAACTCGCGCGGCCGCTCGCCGACGCGCTCCGCGGCCGTCCGGTCAGCGATCTGAACGGACTCTTCGCTCTGGCAGACACGGTGTGCGGCGATTCGGTCGCGGCCGACGACCGGGTCGAGGCGGGCGGCCTGCGCGGCGTCCAGACCGCCGACAAGCTCCGCCTCTCGGTCGTCTCCGGTTTCGAGGTCGCCTGCCTGGACGCGCTGGGCAAGTCCCTCGGCCTGCCGGTGCACGCCCTGCTCGGCGGGAAGGTCCGCGACCGGGTCGAGTACAGCGCCTACCTCTTCTACCGCTGGGCCGCCCACCCCGAGGGCGGCGAACGGGACGACTGGGGCGCCGCCCTCGACCCGGCCGGCATCGTCGCCCAGGCCCGCCGCTTCGCCCGCGAGTACGGCTTCTCGTCCTTCAAGCTCAAGGGCGGCGTCTTCGAGCCCGACCGGGAGATCGCCGCGATCCGCGCCCTGGCCGAGGAGTTCCCCGGCCGGCCGCTGCGCCTGGACCCCAACGGTGCCTGGTCGGTGGAGACCTCGCTGTACGTGGCCGACCAGCTCAAGGGCGTGCTCGAGTACCTGGAGGACCCGGCGACCGGTACGGGGCCGATGGCCGAGGTCGCGGCGCGCACCGACGTACCGCTCGCCACCAACATGTGCGTGACCACCCTCGCCGAGGTGCCGCGGGCCTTCGCGAGCGGCGCCGTGCAGGTCGTCCTCTCCGACCACCACTACTGGGGCGGGCTGCACCGGACCCGGGAACTGGCCGCGATCTGCCGCACCTTCGGCGTCGGCCTCTCCATGCACTCCAACACCCACCTCGGCATCAGCCTCGCCGCGATGACCCATGTCGCCGCCACCGTCGACAACCTCGACTACGCCTGCGACAGCCACTACCCCTGGCAGACCGAGGACGTCATCACCACCCGGCACGTCTTCGAGGACGGCCGCCTCACCGTCTCCGACGCCCCCGGGCTCGGCGTCGAACTCGACCGCGAACGGCTCGCCGCGCTGCACCGGCGCTGGCTCGACGACGACGGCACGATGCGCGAGCGTGACGACGCGGCGGCGATGCGCAAGGCCGAACCGGAGTGGCGGACCCCGGCGATCCCGCGCTGGTGACCGCCCGCCCGGAGGGGTGCGGCGGCCCGCCCCGCGGGCCCCGCACCCGTATCGGCGGCCCGTATCGGCGGCCCGTATCGGCGGCCCGTATCGGCGGCCCGTGTCGGCGGCCCGTGTCGGCGGCCCGTGTCGGCGGCCCGTGTCGGCGGCCCGTGTCGGCGGCCCGTGTCGGTGGCCCGTGTCGGTGGCCCGTGTCGGCGGCCCGTGTCGGTGGCCCGTGTCGGTGGCCCGTGTCGGTGGCCCGTATCGGCGGCCCGTATCGGCGGCCCGTGTCGGCGGCCCGCGGAAGCCGCCCGGAGCATCCGCTCAGAACAGCATGGCCACGGCGAACACCGCGAGCGCCACCGTGCATCCCGTCACGGCCAGCGCGCCGCGCACCGCCAGTGGCCGGGGCCGGGCGGCCCGCATCCCGAGCACCCGCCCGTGCGCCACCGTCAGCACCCCGAGCCAGGCCAGGGCGCTCAGTGCCACCGCCACCACCGCGGCCGGCCCCGCCCCGGCGTGCAGCGCCTGCTTCACCGCCAGCGCCAGCACCACCGTGCAGGACAGCGTCGTACGCCGCCAGGCCAGCCGGGTCCGCTCGGGCTGCAGCCCCGGATCGCGCTCGGCCGTGCTCACCGGCCCTCCCAGCCGAAGAGGACCACCACCACCATCACCACCGCGACCACCGCGACCGCCAGGCCGAGCAGCGTCGGGAACCGCGAAGCGGGAAGATCCTCCCCGCGCCGCATCGCCAGCTCGCACCGCACCCAGTGGTTGACGGCCCGCAGCGCGCACAGCACCCCGGACGCCAGCAGGGCGAGCGCCAGACCCGCGCGCACCCCCCAGGCCAGTTCCGGCAGGAACTGATCGACCGCGAAACCGCCGCCGATCAGCGCCAGGGCCGTCCGGATCCAGGCGAGGAAGGTGCGCTCGTTGGCGAGCGAGAACCGGTAGTCGGGTGTCTCGCCCTCCTCGCGGATGCGCTGCGGCGCGAACCACAGCCGCAGACCCCGTACGAATTCGTTCACGAACGGACCCTATCCGCCACTACCGGACCCCGGTGATCGATGACGGACTCAGGAGACCGCCCCGCCCGCCCGGTGGGCGCGCAGCCGGTGGTACGCCGCCAGCCCGTCCGGCACCCACGGCCAGTCGTCGATCCGCGTCTCCAGCTCGGCGTCGGTGAGGAAGGTGTGCCAGGCGACCTCCTCCGGCTGCGGGCTGACCGGCAGCTCGCACCGCACCTGGTAGACGTACGACCACCAGGAGTGCTCGGCGCTCTCGTAGAGGAACTTGAAGAGCGGCTCGGGCCGGGGGAGCCCGGACACCCCCAGCTCCTCCTCGGCCTCCCGCAGCGCCGCCTCGTCGTACGACTCCCCGGCGCCGACCACTCCGCCGACGAACATGTCGTAGTGGGACGGGAAGACCAGCTTCCCCGGGGTCCTGCGGTGGACGAAGAGGCGCCCCGCCGCGTCCCGGGCCTCGATGAAGACGCAGCGATGGCGAAGGCCCCGCGCGGTCGCCTCACCGCGCGGGGCCCGCCCCACGACCTGGTCGTTCTCGTCGACGATGTCCAGGATCTCGTCAGAAGGAGTCATGCTCCCCATCCAACATCAGGACACCGCCGCGGGATCACTGGCCCATGACGTACTTGACGGTCGGACCGGTGGTCCAGCCGCCGTCCACGGCCAGCTCGGCACCGGTGATGTACGAGGCGGCGTCCGAGAGCAGGAAGGTGACCGCGGCGGCGATCTCCGGGGCCTCGCCGACCCGGCCCATCGGGGTGTTCGGGTAGTTGCCCTCGCCCCGCTGGATGCCGACGGAGGCGGTCATCGGGGTGTACGTCATGCCGGGGTGGACCGAGTTCACCCGGATCCGGGCCGTGCCCAGCTCCACCGCGCCGACCTTCGTCAGCCCGCGCACGCCCCACTTCGAGGCGCCGTAGCTGGAGGTGAGGGC
Source organism: Streptomyces sp. NPDC056347 (assembly GCF_042262625.1). Lineage (NCBI taxonomy): Bacteria > Bacillati > Actinomycetota > Actinomycetes > Kitasatosporales > Streptomycetaceae > Streptomyces > Streptomyces sp. NPDC056347. The sequence continues at coordinate 16,482 of NZ_JBHJQP010000146.1, forward strand.
GAGGCCCATCAGACCGGCCGCCGAGGAGATGTTGACGATCGAGCCGCCGCCGTTCTCCTTCATCACCGGGATCACCGTCTTCATGCCGATGAAGACGGCCGTCAGGTTGATGTCGATGACCTTGCGGAAGTGCTCGACGCTCTCGGTCTCCAGCGGCATGCCGGTCGACACCCCGGCGTTGTTGACCAGCCCGTCGATCCGGCCGAACTCGGCGACGGCGAAGGCGGCGACCCGCTGCCAGTCCTCCTCGGAGGTCACGTCGTGGTGGACGAAGCGGGCCTTCGCCCCCAGCTCGGCGGCGGTGGCGGCACCCTCCTCGTCGAGCACGTCGGTGATCACCACGTTGGCGCCGCCCGCCACCGCGAGGCGCGCCGCCTCGGCACCCAGGCCCCGGGCGCCGCCGGTGATGATGACGGTCTTGTCGCTGAGGTTGCTCGTGTCAGTCATGGTGTTTCCTCTGTGCGGTGAGAAATGGTGCGTGACGCGGCGTTCCGGGCTGTCCGGGCGTTGCCTCAGCCGGTGCCCGGCACCGGGGCGAGCAGGAACGCGGTGGTGGTCCCGACGAGATCGGCGAGGAAGAACGCCTCGCCGGTCAGCGGCTCGATGCCGTCGAGCCGCTGGCGGGCGCGGTCGGCGAACGCCGCGCCGATCAGGGTGAGTGCCAGGTCCAGCCGCTCCAGGCGCACCGGAGCGGGCAGGTCGCCCAGACGGTCCCCGAGCAGGGCGATCAGCCGCCCGTAGTGGGTGTCGGCCAGGACGGGATGCGGGGTGCCGGTCCGCAGCCCGGTCTCATGGGTGAGCCGGACCGAGATCCGCAGACAGCGGCAGCCGCGGTCGTCGGCGAGCAGGCTCGCCTCGGCCGTCACCAGCGCGCCGATCAGCTCCCGTACGCCGCAGTCCTCTTCCAGCGCGGCCAGCAGGGGGGCCATCACCTGTTCGGTACGGGCCTGGCGGCCCGCCATCACCGCGTCCAGCAGCCCGGCCCGGGAGCCGAAGTGGTACTGGACGGCGGAGGGGTTGCCCTGTCCGGCGAGCCGGACGATGTCGCGCAGCTGCGCACCGTCCGGACCCTGTGCGGCGAAGATCTCCTCGGCCGCGCGGATCAGCTTCTCCCGGGTTTCGGGACCCGAAGTTCGCGCCATACCCGCACTGTAATACTGGCCATTATTAAAAACCAGTGGAGGGGTGGCCCGTTCCGCTCAGTTGGGCTGGAGGCTCTTCTCGCGGCGCCCGCCGACCGGCCCCTCCGGCATCGCCGGATGCAGCCCGAGCAGCACGATCCCGACCACGATCGCCGCCAGTCCGACGGCCTGCCAGGCCAGCGCCCCGGCGTCGGTGCGCAGCCGGTCGCCGAGGAAGCCCACCCCGCAGGCGATTCCGGCCAGCGGCTGGGCGGCGGTCAGCGGTGGCAGCGAGACCCGCAGGGGGCCGGTCTCGAACGCGCTCTGCACCAGCAGCAGCCCGGTCACCCCCAGCACCGCCACCGCGTACGGCTGCCACGCCGTGACCAGTGCGGTCCACCCGCCCTCGGAGATCAGCTGGCCGCTGACCCGGGTGAGCGCGTCCTGCAGCCCGTACAGCAGTCCGGCCGCCACCGCGAGCAGCGCGGGGGAGGCCGACATCCGGGAGCGTTTGGCGAAGGCGGTCAGCAGCAGCGCGAGGCCCACCACCACCCCGATCACCAGCCAGTGCCGCAGCGCGCCGGTCTCCGCCGCACCGCCCTCGGGCCGCCCGGCCAGCAGGAACGCGGCGACCCCGCCGGCCAGCAGCCAGAGCCCGGCCCAGCCCTGGCGGCCGAGCCGCTGGCCGGTGCGGTGGCGGGACAGGGCCATCGCGAAGAGCAGATTGGTCGCCAGGAGCGGTTCGACGACGGAGACCTCGCCGTTGCCCAGGGCCAGGGCGCCCAGGACCATCCCGCAGACCATCAGCCCGACCCCGGCCAGCCAGCTCGGCACCCGCATCAGGTCGAGCAGCAGCCGGGGCGAGAGGTAGTCGCTCCGCGGGGCGTGCGAGGCGGCGGCCTGCTGGAGGACGAAGCCGAACCCCAGGCAGCAGGCGGCACTCACGGCGAGCGCGACGACCAGCACCGACATGCCGCTACCTCGAATAAGGCCGGAAATGGGTGGTGTGTACCGACGATAGCGCCGGTGTGCCCGGGGTGCGGCCGGAACGGGGCCGACCGGGCGGTTGACGCCGTGGCGGCGGGTGCAGAGGATCTGACGCACCAGTAACTTCCGGCTCCGCAACCCGGCTCCGCAACCCGGCTCCGACCGGTCCGGCCGGACCGCCCCGACAAGGATGGAACCCATGGCGTACGACGCTGATGTGATCGTGATCGGGGCGGGGCTGGCCGGTCTGGTGGCCACCGCCGAGCTGGCCGAGGCGGGGCGCTCGGTGATCCTGCTCGACCAGGAGCCCGAGCAGTCGATCGGCGGCCAGGCGCACTGGTCCTTCGGCGGCCTCTTCCTGGTCGACTCGCCCGAACAGCGCCGGATGCGGGTCAGGGACAGCCATGAACTGGCGCTCCAGGACTGGCTCGGCACGGCGGGCTTCGACCGCGAGGAGGACCACTGGCCGCGCAAGTGGGCCGAGGCCTATGTCGATTTCGCGGCCGGTGAGAAGCGCTCCTGGCTGCGCGCCCAGGGGCTGCGGCTCTTCCCCGTGGTCGGCTGGGCCGAGCGCGGCGGCTACGACGCCACCGGCCACGGCAACTCCGTACCCCGCTTCCACATCACCTGGGGCACCGGCCCCGGCGTCGTCGCCCCCTTCGAGCGCCGGGTCCGCGCGGGCGTCGCCAAGGGGCTTGTACGCTTCGCGTTCCGGCACCGGGTCACCGGCCTCGGCCGTACCGCGGGCACCGTCGACACCGTGACCGGCGAGGTGCTGGAGCCGAGCGCCGCGGCCCGGGGCACCGCGAGCAGCCGGGTGGTGACCGGCTCCTTCGAACTGCGGGCCCAGGCGGTGATCGTCACCTCCGGCGGCATCGGCGGCAACCACGACCTGGTGCGCGAGCAGTGGCCCGCCCGGCTCGGTACCCCGCCCGCGAAACTGCTCTCCGGCGTCCCCGCCCACGTCGACGGGCTCATGCTCGGCATCGCCGAGGAGGCGGGCGCCCACCACATCAACCGCGACCGGATGTGGCACTACACCGAGGGCATCGAGAACTGGAACCCGATCTGGGCCAAGCACGCCATCCGCATCCTGCCCGGACCGTCCTCGCTCTGGCTGGACGCCCGTGGCAAGCGGCTCCCGGTCCCGCTCTTCCCGGGCTTCGACACCCTCGGCACCCTCGAACACATCATGAGGTCCGGCCACGAGTACACCTGGTTCGTCCTCGACCGGAAGATCATCGGCAAGGAGTTCGCGCTCTCCGGCTCCGAACAGAACCCGGACCTCACCGGCAAGTCGATCCGCGACGTGATCGGCCGGGCCCGTGCCGACGTACCGGCCCCGGTGAAGGCGTTCATGGACAACGGTGTGGACTTCGTCGTCGAGAAGGACCTCTCCGCGCTCGTCCGGGGCATGAACAAGCTGACCGGCCAGGAGCTGATCGACGAGGCCGAGCTGCGCCGCGAGATCGTCGCCCGCGACCGCGAGATCGCCAACCGCTTCACCAAGGACCTCCAGATCACCGCGATCCACGGCGCCCGCGCCTACCTCGGTGACAAGCTCATCCGCACGGCCGCGCCGCACCGCATCCTCGACCCCGAGGCCGGTCCGCTGATCGCCGTACGGCTGAACATCCTGACCCGCAAGTCGCTCGGCGGGCTGGAGACGGACCTGTCCTCCCGGGTGCTGACCGCGGACGGCACCCCGCTGCCCGGGGTGTACGCGGCGGGCGAGGCGGCCGGCTTCGGCGGCGGCGGGGTGCACGGCTACCGCTCGCTGGAGGGGACCTTCCTCGGCGGCTGCATCTTCTCCGGGCGGGCGGCCGGCCGGGCGGCCGCGAAAGCGGTCGGCTGAGGCGACGCCGCAGGGGACCGGCCGGGGCGACGGTCCAGAAGACCGGCCGGGGCGGCCGGAGCGCGGCTACTGCTGTCCGGCCCCCGCGGCGGTGTCCAGCCGCTCGACGACACGGAAGCGTTCGGCGACGACCATGGTGTCGTCGCCGACCGTGAAGCCCGGGTCGCCGAGAGCCTCCCGCATCTCGTCACCGCACCAGAACCTCTCGTGCGCCGCACGCCACTCGGCCACCGACGAGTGGCCCTCGCCCTCGTCGACCACGTGCTGGAGATCGACGTCGCCCAGGCGCATCACCCGCACCTCCGTCACTTCCACCACCGCCGCCTCCCGGTTGTCCGAGTCGATCAGCGCGGAGCGCTCGCCCACCGGCGGCAGCTCCTCCTGCTCCGCCTCGTACTCCGCGAGCAGCCCGGTCGTGGAGACCTTCGCGCCGGAGAGGACCGCCTCGACCAGCCGGTCGCGCACCGGCCCCGGGAAGGCGAGCAGGAACGGCTTGAGGGACTTCCCGGTGGAGTCCGCGAGGGACGCCTTGAGGGTTTCGTCAAGAGGCTCGTGATTTCCCATGGGCCAAGTCTGGCACGCGCTCTCGACCCAGGCGGCGGAATGGGTGAAATGTCGCTGATTCGTCAACCGCGGCCGGACGGCAGGCAGTTGGAGGTCGGGAGATGTGACGGCGGCGTCCGCCGGGCGGGGGTGCGCGTGCTGCGGCACACCCCGTCC
>NZ_JBHJQP010000147.1:0-9258 GCF_042262625.1 Streptomyces sp. NPDC056347
GGGCATTTCGGAGTGCCCGGAGTGGAGGGTCAGTCGGGGACCACGCACTCGAACGCGTGGAGGTAGGGGTTGACGGGGACGACGTCACCGATCAGCAGACCGGCGTCCGAGATCCGGGTGACCAGGCTCTCCCGGGTGTGCTTCGCACCGCCGACGTTGAGGAGCAGCAGCAGGTCCATCGCGGTGGTGAAACGCATCGAGGGGGTGTCGTCGACCAGGTTCTCGATGATCACGACCCGGGCGCCCGGACGGGCCGCGGCGACGATGTTGCGCAGCGTCCGGCGGGTGCTGTCGTCGTCCCACTCCAGGATGTTCTTGATGATGTACAGGTCGGCCCGGACCGGGATCGCCTCACGGCAGTCCCCGGCGACGATCCGGGTCCGGTCCACGAGCGGACCCTGGTCCCGCAGCCGCGCGTCCGCCCTGGCCACCACGCCCGGCAGATCCATCAGGGTGCCGTGGAGATCCGGGTGCTTCTCCAGCAGGCTCGCCACGACGTGGCCCTGCCCGCCGCCGATGTCGGCGACCGAGGAAACCCCGGTGAGATCGAGGAGTTCGGCGACGTCCAGCGCGGACTGCACGCTGGAGGTGGTCATCGCACGGTTGAAGACCTGCGCGGACTCGTGGGCGTCCTGGTGCAGATGGTCGAAGAACCCCTTGCCGTGCACGTCCTCGAAGACGCTCCGGCCGGTACGCACGGCGTCGTCCAGACGCGGCCACACGTCCCAGGTCCAGGGCTCCGTGCACCACAGCGAGATGTCACGCAGGCTGTGGGGGTCGTCCTCGCGCAGCAGCCGGGACATCTCGGTGTGGGCGAACCGCCCGTCCGGCGTCTCCGCGAAGATCCCGTAGCAGGCCAGGGCGCGCAGCAGCCGCCGCAGCGGACCGGGCTCGGCCTTCACCAGGCCCGCGAGTTCCTGCGCCGTGGCCGGTGTCTCGCCCAGCGCGTCGGCGACGCGAAGCCGGGCGGCGGCGCGCACGGCGGCGGCTCTGGCCGCGCCGAAGACCAGCTCCCGCAGCTGCATGGCCGGCTGCGGGGGAGCGACGGGGTGCGGAAGGGCGGTGTGTACGGGGTTGGGGGCGGGGTTGGGGCTCACGGTGGTCATGCTGTCTCGCTTCTCCTCGTGCGGGGGCGCACCGGTCAGCACATCCCGGCCGGTGCGGATGTGGCGCAGGTGTTGGCGGTGAAGGTGTTGTCCTTTCCGGTGTCCCCGTTGGTGAGGTCGGCCGGCTTGTTGTCGAGGACGACGTTGTCGCTGATGGTGTTGCCGGTGTTCTTGGTGCCCACGAAGCTCTTGAACAGGACGACACCGCCGGACATCGGGGAGGTACCGGAGTTGTCGCGGATCGTGTTCGAGCGCACCCGGGTGTCCGCGGCGCCGGTGAGCACGATGCCGGAGCCCTGGAGGGCCGACAGCCGCTCGGTCGCGGCGCAGAACTTGTTGTTGCCGGTGACGGTGTTGGACTCGATGGTCATGGCCCCGGCCTGCGGCCTGCCCTCGTCGCCGACGACGAACATGCCGGTGCAGTTGCCGGTGGCGGTGTTGTGGTGGACGGACAGGTTGCGCACCCGGCGCGCGGTGAAGCCGATCCGGTTGTCGGTGAGGGTGTTGTGGCTCAGCTCGGTGCCTTGGGTGTCGGTGGCCCCGCCCTCCTCGTCGACGGTGTTGGCGACGAAGATGCCGGCATCGCCGTTGGAGCGGGCGGTGTTCCGGGTGAACAGGCCGCGGGTGGAGCGCTCCTGGGCGATGCCCCAGACACCGTTGTGCTCGGACGTCACGCGGCGGACGGCCAGGCCGTCGGTCCCGGAGGCCCAGACGCCGTTCTTCGTGAACCCGGAGACGGTCAGCGACTCGATCCGGACGCCGTCCACGGTGCCGCCCTTCGGGCCCAGGACGCAGACGCCGTTGCCCGCCTTCGCGCAGGCGTCGGCCGCGGCCCGGGTGGCCGGTTCGGCCGGACGGATGACGGTGCGGCTACCGGAGCCGCGCAGAGTGAGCCCGGAGGTGCTGATCCGCACGCTCTCCCGGTAGGTGCCCGGCAGGACGACGACGGTGTCGCCCGGCCGGGCCGCGTCCACCGTCCGCTGGATCGATTCGCCCGGATGCACCACCCGCACGGCGGGGGAGGAGGCGGCGGGCTGGGCCATGCCCACGGCCGCGGCGGACAGGGCCGCGACGGGGACCAGGATCGTGATGGTTCGTTTCCTCATGAGCCGAAGCTATGGGCGATCCGAACGGGTTGCCACACAGAGTCAGCGGATGGGTTCGGGGCGTGCCCGAATGGCTTACGCCGGTGATCCGGCCCGGCGGCGCCCCCCCCGCCTCGTACGGCCGCCGCGCCGGATTCACGCCCCCGGAGCCCCGCGGGGCCGGTCCCAGGCCCCCGGAGCCCGCAGGTCAGGTCTCGGCCCCCTGGAAGCCCGCAGGCCCGGTCCCAGGCTCCCGGGAGCCCGCGGGGGCGGTCTCAGGCCCCTGGACCCAGCCGGACCGGGCTCACGCCCCGGGCTCCTGCCGGGGTGCTACGGCCGAGCGGGCCCAGCGGTAGTCGGCCTTGCCGCTCGGTGAGCGCTGGATCATGCGGGCGATCACCAGCCGACGGGGGATCTTGTAGCCCGCCAGACGGGTGCGGCAGTGCGCCTGGAGATCGTCCAGCGACGGCTCGGCCGCCCCCTCGCGCAGCTGCACCACCGCCGCGACCCGGTTGCCCCAGCGCGGGTCGGGCACCGCGGCCACCAGTACGTCGTACACGTCCGGATGGGCCTTGATCGCCTGCTCGACCTCCTCCGGGTACACCTTCTCGCCCCCCGTGTTGATGCACTGCGAACCCCGCCCCAGGACCGTGACGATCCCGTTCTCGTCGACCGTCGCCATGTCCCCGAGCAGCACCCAGCGTTCCTCGCCCCGGCTGAAGAAGGTCTCCGCCGTCTTGCGGGGGTCGTTGTAGTAGCCGAGCGGTACGTGCCCCCGCTGGGCGAGCCGCCCGGGCTCTCCCGGGGCCACCGGTTCGTAGGTGGCCGGATCGACCACCGCCGTACGGGAGTTGACCTGGAGCCGGAAGCCCTTCTCCGGGCCCGAGTCGGCCGTCGCGGTGCCGTTGAAGCCGGATTCCGAGGAGCCGAAGTTGTTCAGCAGCATCACCGTCGGCACGAGCTCCTGGAACTCCGCGCGCACCGAGTCCGACATGATCGCGCCGGAGCTGGACACGGAGAACAGCGACGAGCAGTCGGTTCCCGCCAGCGGGCCCCGCAGCGCGTCGATCAGCGGCCGCAGCATCGCGTCGCCGACCAGCGACACACTGGTCACCTTCTCCTTCTCGATCGTGCGGAGCACCTCCTCCGGCACGAACTTGCGGTGCACCACGACCCGCTGCCCGAAGTTGAAGCCGATGAAGGCGGTGAGCGTCGAGGTCCCGTGCATCAGCGGGGGAGTGGGGAAGAAGGTGATCCCCTCGCCGCCCGCGGCGACCCGCTCGGCCAGTTCCTGCGGGGACTTCACCGGCTCGCCGGTCGGCGCGCCCCCGCCCAGTCCGGAGAAGAAGAGGTCCTCCTGGCGCCACATCACGCCCTTGGGCATGCCGGTGGTGCCGCCGGTGTAGATGATGAACTGGTCGTCGGCCGAGCGCGGCGGGAAGCCGCGCTCCGGGCTCCCGGACGCCTCGGCGTCGGTGAACGCGACCGCCTCCGGCCCCCGCGCCCCCGCCCCGGGGGTCCCCACCCGCACCAGGTGCCGTAAGACCGGGGCCTTCGGCGCGGCGGCCGCCACCCGCTCGTCGAACTCGGCGTCGAAGACCAGCGCGGTCAGGTCCGCGTCACGGTAGAGGTAGACCAGCTCCTCCTCCACGTAGCGGTAGTTCACGTTGACCGGCACGATCCGGGCCTTCAGGCAGGCCAGCACGGTCTGGACGTACTCCACCCCGTTGTAGAGGTGCAGCCCCAGGTGCTCGCCGGGCGCGATGCCGGCCTCGATCAGGTGGTGCGCGAGGCGGTTGGCCGCCGCGTCCAGTTCCGCGTACGTCAGTCTGCGCTCCGCGCCCGTACCGGGATGGTCGAGGTAGACGAGCGCCTCGCGTTCCGGGACCGCGTCGACGACCGACTCGAACAGGTCGGCAAGGTTGTACTCCACCAATTCCTCCTGACCCCGGAAGCTGACTGGCTCGGCGGTCATTAGAGCGCCGGTGGACGCAACTGTGAAGAGGCGCCGCCAAGTAAATCTGACTGGTTGTCAGAAAACTATTGAACTGGACCCCTGCCTACTGCAACCTGTTCCAGGTCTTAGACGGGAGGCCGACCATGGCTGGTACGGAACACCTCGACGTACGGCGCGAGGGCGCCACGCTGGTGCTCACCCTGAACAGGCCCGAGGCGAAGAACGCCCTGTCACTGGCGATGCTGGTAGGGCTGTACGACGGCTGGCTGGAGGCGGACGCCGACGACACCGTCCGCTCGGTCGTGCTGACCGGCGCGGGCGGCTGCTTCTGCGCCGGGATGGACCTCAAGGCCCTGGCCGGCAAGGGCATGGCGGGCGAACAGTACCGGGACCGGATGACCGCCGATCCCGATCTTCACTGGAAGGCGATGCTACGCCACCACCGCCCCCGCAAACCGGTCATCGCCGCCGTGGAGGGCCACTGCGTCGCCGGCGGCACCGAGATCCTCCAGGGCACCGACATCCGGATCGCGGGGGAGGGCGCCACCTTCGGGCTCTTCGAGGTGAGACGCGGCCTCTTCCCCATCGGCGGCTCCACGGTGCGCCTGCCGCGCCAGATCGCCCGCACGCACGCACTGGAAATGCTCCTCACCGGACGCCCGTACAGTGCGCGGGAGGCCGCCGGCATCGGACTGATCGGCCGGGTCGTCCCCGACGGCACCGCGCTGGAACAGGCACTGGAGACCGCCGAACGGATCAACGCCTGCGGGCCGCTCGCCGTCGAGGCCGTCAAGGCGTCCGTGTACGAGAGCGCCGACCTGACCGAGACCGAGGGTCTGGCCGCCGAACTGAAGCGAGGGTGGCCGGTTTTCGCCACCGACGACGCCAAGGAAGGCGCCCGCGCCTTCGCCGAACAGCGCCCGCCCGTCTACCGGCGCGCCTGAGCCTAGGAGGCAACCGTGCCCGAAGCCCTCAGCGCACCGCTGGTGGTCGAATTCCCCTTCACCCGATCCCTCGGCCCCGTCCAGAGCGCCTTCCTCACCGGACTGCGCGAACGCACCGTCCTCGGTGTCCGCACCTCCGGGGGCAAGGTCCTCGTCCCGCCCGTCGAGTACGACCCCGTAACCGCCGAGGAGATCCGTGAGCTGACCGAGGTCGCCGCCACCGGCACCGTCACCACCTGGGCCTGGAACCCGGCCCCGCGCCGAGGCCAGCCCCTCGCCGCCCCCTTCGCCTGGGTCCTGGTCCGGCTCGACGGCGCCGACACCGCCCTGCTGCACGCCCTCGACGCCCCCGGCCCCGACGCCGTACGCACCGGGATGCGGGTCCGCGTCCGCTGGGCCGCCGAACGGACCGGGGCGATCACCGACATCGCCTGCTTCGAACCGTACGACGGCGAGGACACCGGGCGGGCCGTGCCGCACGACGGCCGCTTCGCCGACCCCGTCACCGGCATCGTCGCCCCCGCCAGGCTCGACTACCGGTACACCCCCGGCCGTGCCCAGAGCGCCTACCTCGGCGAACTCGCCCACCGCCGCATCGTCGGCGAACGCTGCCCCTCCTGCCGCAAGGTCTACGTGCCGCCCCGCGGCGCCTGCCCCACCTGCGGCGTCGCCACCACGGAACGGGTGGAGGTCGGCCCGCGCGGCACCGTCACCACGTTCTGCATCGTCAACATCAAGGCGAAGAACCTGGACATAGAAGTGCCGTACGTCTACGCGCACGTCGCCCTGGACGGCGCGGACCTCGCCCTGCACGCACGGATCGGCGGCATCCCCTACGACCAGGTGCGCATGGGCCTGCGCGTCGAGCCCGTCTGGACCGAGGACGGCCGTCACCCCGACCACTACCGGCCGACCGGCGAGCCCGACGCCGACTACGACGCGTACAAGGAGCTGCTCTAGATGCGAGACGTGGCGATCGTCGCCTTCGCGCAGACCGACCATCTGCGCCGCACCGACGAACTCTCCGAAGTCGAGATGCTGATGCCCGTGCTCCACCGGGTCCTCGACGCCACCGGCCTGCGGACCAGCGACATCGGATTCACCTGCTCCGGCTCCAGCGACTACCTCGCGGGCCGCGCCTTCTCCTTCACCATGGCACTCGACGGCGTCGGTGCCTGCCCGCCGATCTCCGAGTCCCATGTGGAGATGGACGGTGCCTGGGCCCTGTACGAGGCCTGGGTGAAGATCCGGACGGGCCAGGCGGACACCGCGCTCGTCTACTCCTACGGAAAGTCCTCGCCCGGCCAGGTGCGCGACGTCCTCACCCGGCAGCTCGACCCCTACTACACCGGCCCCCTCTGGCCGGACTCCGTCGCGCTCGCCGCCCTCCAGGCGCAGGCGCTGATCGACGCGGGCGACACCGACGAGGCCGCCCTCGCGGAGATCGGCCACCGCAGCCGCGCGGCCGCCGCCGACAACCCGCACGCCCAGCTCAGGGCTCCGGCCCCGGCCGGGGAGTACGTGGTACGGCCGCTGCGCACCGGCGACTGCCCGCCGATCGGCGACGGCGCCGCCGCCGTGATCCTCGCCGTCGGGGACACCGCGCGGGCCCTGTGCCCCCGGCCCGCCTGGATCCGCGGCATCGACCACCGCATCGAGGCCCACGGCCTCGGAGTCCGAGAACTCACCGACTCACCGTCCACCCGGCTCGCCGCCACCCGGGCCGGAGCCTTCGAGCGCCCCGTGGACACCGCCGAGCTGCACGCCCCGTTCACCTCCCAGGAGGTGGTGCTGCGCAAGGCGCTCGGGCTCGACGGAAAGGTGCGGGTCAACCCTTCCGGCGGCGCGCTGGCCGCCAACCCCGTCATGGCCGCCGGACTGATCCGCCTCGGCGAGGCCGCCGCCCGCATCCACCGCGGCGAGTCCGACCGGGCGCTCGCCCACGCCACCTCCGGGCCCTGCCTCCAGCAGAACCTGGTCGCCGTCCTCGAAGGGGAGAACACCCATGCCTGAGGAGCCCGTGGCCGTCGTCGGCGTCGGCCAGACCAAGCACGTGTCCGCGCGCCGGGACGTCTCGATCGCCGGCCTCGTCCGTGAGGCCGCCGTCCGTGCCCTGGAGGACGCCGCGCTGACCTGGGCGGACATCGACGCCGTCGTGATCGGCAAGGCGCCCGACTTCTTCGAGGGCCTGATGATGCCGGAGCTGTACCTCGCCGACGCCCTCGGCGCGGTCGGCAAGCCGATGCTCCGGGTGCACACCGCGGGCTCCGTTGGCGGCTCCACCGCGCTCGTCGCCGCCAACCTGGTCTCCGCGCGCGTGCACCGCACCGTCCTCACCCTCGCCTTCGAGAAGCAGTCCGAGTCCAACGCGATGTGGGGGCTCTCCCTGCCCATCCCGTTCCAGCAGCCGCTGCTGGCCGGGGCGGGCGGCTTCTTCGCCCCGCACGTGCGGGCGTACATGCGCCGCAGCGGCGCCCCCGACACGGTCGGCTCCCTCGTCGCGTACAAGGACCGCCGCAACGCGCTGAGGAACCCGTACGCCCACATCCACGACCCGGACATCACCCTGGAGAAGGTCCGGTCGGCCCCGATGCTCTGGGACCCGATCCGCTACTCGGAGACCTGCCCGTCCTCCGACGGGGCCTGCGCCATGATCCTCACCGACCGCGCCGGAGCGGCCCGGTCGCCGCACCCGCCGGCCTGGGTGCACGGCGGCGCGATGCGCAGCGAACCGACGCTCTTCGCGGGCAAGGACTTCGTCTCCCCGCGCGCGGGCCGGGACTGCGCCGCCGACGTCTACCGCCAGGCGGGCATCACCGACCCGCGGCGGGAGATCGACGCCGTGGAGATGTACGTGCCCTTCTCCTGGTACGAGCCGATGTGGCTGGAGAACCTCGGCTTCGCCGCCGAGGGGGAGGGCTGGAAGCTCACCGAGTCCGGAGCCACCGAGATCGACGGAGACCTGCCGGTGAACCCCTCCGGCGGAGTGCTCTCCACCAATCCCATCGGAGCCTCCGGCATGATCCGCTTCGCCGAGGCCGCCCTCCAGGTACGCGGACGGGCGGGCGAGCACCAGGTGCCGGGGGCCCGCAAGGCACTCGGCCACGCGTACGGCGGCGGGGCGCAGTTCTTCTCCATGTGGCTGGTCGGAGCCGAGCCTCCCACCCGCTGACGGCAGGCCGTCCCGGGCCCCCGAAGCTCCCCTTTCGCACCCTGTCCGCGACCGGCCGGGGTGGCTTGCGCCCCGGCCCGGGACGACGAGCTGGAGGAGCCGGGACAGCGGAGCGCACCACCACGGACCGGCAGCCCTTCGCGGGCCGGGACAAGCCGGAGCCCGATCCGAGCGACGCGCGGTGGAGGTCGGGCACCCGGGGCGCGGGTGGCGTCCAGATCGCTTTCGTCGAGGGGTTCGTCGCGATGCGCGACGCGGGCCGTCCCGGCAGCCCGTCGCTCGTCTTCACCCGGCCGAACGGCGCGCCTTCGCGGTGAACGCCCATGAGGGCGAGTACGACCTGACCCGAGCCCGGGGCGGTGGCACCCGGCGCCGCGGGGTGAGCCCGGACACGTAACATGGCTGCATGTCCTTCCTCCGCCGCCGTAGCGCAGCCACACCCGCGGGCCCCGACTTCGACGTCCTGGCCATGGACCCGGGCGACTGGCCCGGAAACCTCGGCGCCGGTCTGCTGCCCGCGCCCGACGGAAGCTGTCAGGGCGTCTTCCTGCGTTACGACCTCTTCGGCGGCCGCGGCCCCGCGATGATCATCGGCAACCTTCCGGAGGGCTCGCCCGCCCGCGAGACCGAGGAGGGCCAGGTGCCCTTCGAGGTCGCCCAGCTGCTCCTCGCACTGGAGAACGACGAGCCGGTCGAGGTCACCGGCACGGAGGACATCCCCGTGATGCAGGGCGACAACCTGCTGATCGTCCGCCGGATCAAGCTCTCCGAGAGCCGGATCTCCTGCGTCCAGTTCGACCGCAGCGACGGGGTGCTCGTCACCATCGCCAGCTGGGACCGGCCGATCACCGACGATCTGTACACGCTGCTGAAGCCGCTGCCCGCCGAGCTGTTCCAGCAGGGCTGAGGCTCCGGCCGGGCCCGCCCGGCCGAAGCGTTCCTCCCCGTCGGCCGCCCGTGTCCCCGGCGGCCCGCCCGCACCGCCGCCACCCGC
>NZ_JBHJQP010000147.1:9268-20736 GCF_042262625.1 Streptomyces sp. NPDC056347
CCGCGCGGGGCGCGCCCGGGGTCTGTGACCCGGGGGGGCGGGGGCGCGGGCCGGCCCGGCCGGCCCGCCGCGCCCCGCCCGCCCCGCCCCCGGGCCCCCGCCCCCCCCGACCGCACCTCCGCATCCGTCCCCGCGGCCCTGGTCCAGGAGGCGGCGACAGTCGCGGGGACCGGCTACCGGCCTGCCGTCGCGGGCCGGGCGAAGAGCGTGGTCACCCGCGCCGCCGAGACGCCGAGCCCGGTGGGACCGGCAAGACGCCAGGGGGCCGCACTGCCACGCCGCAGGTCCTCCTCGCGGTAGCGGCGGCAGCCCCGGTGCCAGATCAGGATGCCCGCGAGCCAGTGCTTCAGCTCCTGCACATAGCCCGCAAGCACCGCCCTCGTCTCGGCGTCGAGGCCGAAGTCGTCGTAGAGCGTGGGCAGTTCGTGCTCGGCCACATGGAGGAACTGCCGCAGCCGCGACTCCATCAGATCGTGGACGATCGCCACCCCGGTCGGATAGTCCACACCGAAGAAGTTCTGCACGACCAGCACGCCGTTGTGGATCTCGCCCTCGAACTCGATCTCCTTCTGGTACGAGAAGAGATCGTTGAGCAGGCACGCGTAGTCCGCCGCCGCGTTCTCCAGCGAGCGCATCGGCCCGCTGCGGTAGACCTCCGGCGGGACCTTCCGCCCGTGCCCGAGCCGGCACAGGCTCATCGTGAGATCCGAGCCGAAGGTCATCCGCCGCATCTCGATGTAGTCCACCGGGTCGGGGATACGGTTCTGTGCCTGGTTCGCCAGCTCCCACAACCAGCTGGCGGTCATGTCCTCGACCGACTTGCGGAACGCCCGCCGGGCGCTCGGGTCCATCGGGGCCGAGGTCCTCGCCCAGAGGTCGGCGAGCCCGCGCTCCAGAGCGTTGACCGGCTCCGGCGTCCCGGCCCCGTCCAGGGGCATGAACATCGACAGGCGCTCGTTGGCGAGCCCCGCCCCGTGCAGATCGCGGGTCCGCCCGTGCACCACCGGGAACCAGTCGTCACCGTACGTCCCCCAGGTCAGCCACTGCGAGGCGAGGTCCAGCTGCTCGGGCGTCGCATCCGGGTACAGCCCTGCCGAACACAGCGGCAGATCGTTGGCGAGAAGCCGCTCCCGGTCCCAGATGTGCGAACCGGGCACCCCCGGCTGCGCCTCCAGGATCCCCATCCGGTCCGCCCAGTCGATGATCCGCAGCCGGGCCCCCTCCAGATGAGGGCTGAGCGTCGTACCGAAGGGAAGTCCGAGGTCGGGCAGGAGCGACGGGCCGACGCGCCGGTGGGGCAGATGGCTGTGGCCGCGCAGCCGGGCCGTCTCCGAACGCGTGGTGAACCGGATCGAGGCCGCCGCCATTCCGAAGCCGCTCGTGGACGCCTCGACCGCGCCGTCGTTCATGTAGCGACTGGAGCGCATGTGCCACTCGTGGCCGCCGGACTGCCAGTCCTGGAGACCCTTGACATACGCCAGGACCGACGCGGTTCCGGCCGGATCGAGTCCCTTCTGCGCGCAGAGCGGGCCGACTTCGGTGAGCGCGGTGTTCTCGAACTGCTGGAGCCGGGAGGTCAGCAGGTCGTTCACCGCCTCGGCGGCCTCCTGGGTGGAGCAGCCGAGGAAGCGTTCCAGGACCAGCACACCGTTGCTGTTCTCGCCCTCGTCCTCGACCTCCCGCTGGTACGAGAAGAGGTCGTTGCGCAGGTGCACGGCGTCGGAGAAGGCGTCCCGCAGGACCCGCAGCGCCCGTTCGCCCGCCACCTCCTCGGGGACCTCGGCGCCCGCCGCGTACTCCACGAGCCCCGCCGACCAGGGGGCCCCGCCCACCTTCCGGCGCATCTCGATGTACTCGACGGGGTTGGCGATGCGCCCCTCGTCGATGTTGGACAGCTCCCACAGCGACTCGTTGAGCAGGTTCTTTGTCGCCTCGGCGAACCTGGCCCGCCAGGCGTCGGACATGCTCGGGACGGTGCGCGTCCACAGATCGGCCAGTCCCGCTTCGACCGGGTTCTCCGGCTCGGGCGTCGCGGCCCCCCGCTCCATCGGCATGAAGGCGGGCAGCCGGTCCAGATAGCGCCTGGCACCCTTCCGGTCCGGGGTGCGCTTGAACAGCTCCAGGAAGTGATCGTCGAAGAAGAAGACCCATACGTACCAGTCGGTGACCAGCGACAGTGCCTCGGCCGAGCAGTCGGGGTGGGTGTACGCGCACAGCAGCGCGTAGTCGTGTGAGTCGATGTCCTCCTCGTCCCAGATACCCGACCCCTCGACCATCCCCATGCCGCGCGCCCACCGCTTGGTGTGCGCCCGGGCCCCCTCGACATGGGCGTTGAGCCGGGCCGGATACGGAACGTAGAAGTCCGGCAGAGTGAAGGGCTGAGCCATGTGCGTAGGGGCCTTTCCTGGACCGCCGCGCGCCGTTTCGCGCGGGTGTGAGCCTGTCGGCGCGAGCACTACCCGTCTGCTGTTCGAGGTACACACATCCGAAATTAGTCAGATAAAACGAGTCTTGTGCGGCGGTGAACGGGCGAGGGCGGACGCCGCCCGGGGGCGCCCCGACACTCCGGCAATGGGCCGCCGTCAACCGCCGGTTGATCTTCCTCTCGCAGGTCAGAAGCCCTGTCAGTGGTCTGGTCCACTGGCTGCTTCCGTGACCTGCACGGATCCCTTGACGCGCTGTCATCTCAGGTCGGAGAGTGTGCGCGCACGGCGGAACGGTGAGATCGGACCAGGCACGGCTCCAACACGCACGGCTCCAAGAAGGGTTGTCATGACGTCGAAGAAGAGGACCGCGATCGCGCTCGCACTGACAGGTGTCGGCGCGCTGAGCATGGCGCTGCTCAGCCCCGTGGCGCAGGCCGGTGCGGACGGGGCGCGGCCGGAATGCCCGCGCAGCCTCGACTGCGACTGGGTCCCGGCGGCGTACCAGCAGACCGGCGACCCGGCCGACAAGGAGACGTACGGGAACTACGACACCGCGGACCGGCCGCACACCAACAAGATCAGGTTCATCGTTCTGCACGACACGGAGGAGGACTTCGACACCACGCTGAAGATCTTCCAGAACCCGCTGAAGCAGACCTCCGCCCACTACGTGGTGCGGTCGGCCGACGGCCATGTCACCCAGATGGTCAAGAACAAGGACGTCGCCTGGCAGGCGGGCAACTGGTACGTCAACAGCCACTCCATCGGCATCGAGCAGGAGGGCGTCGCCGTCGAGGGTGCCAAGTGGTACACCCCCGAGATGTACCGCTCCACCGCCAGGCTGGTGCGTTACCTGGCCGCCAAGTACGACATCCCGCTCGACCGCCAGCACATCATCGGCCACGACGGGGTGCCGCCCACCAGCGCGTCCGGCACCAAGAACATGCACTGGGACCCGGGCACCTACTGGGACTGGAACCGCTTCATGAAGCTGCTCGGCAAGCCCGCCGTGCCGAGCGCCTCCAAGAAGAGCGAACTGATCACCGTCAGCCCGGACTTCAAGCAGAACAAGCAGGCCTTCCGTGACTGCGAGAAGGGTGTCGACCTGCCCGTCCAGGGCTCCAGCGCCGTCCCGCTGCACACCGCGCCGTCCGACGACGCCCCGCTCTTCTCCGACCCCGGCCTGCACACCGACGGTTCGCCCGGCACGAACTGCGCCGCCGACTGGGGCAGCAAGATCAGCGCCACCCAGCAGGCTGTCGTCGCGGACCGCGCCTCCGGCTGGACGGCGATCTGGTGGTACGGCCAGAAGGCCTGGTTCCGGACCCCCGCGAAGGTCCGGACCACCGTGCCCACCGCCGGCTACGTCGTCAGGCCGAAGGCCGGGCGCACGGACGTGCCGGTGTACGGGGTCGCCTATCCGGAGAAGTCCGAGTATCCCGCGGACTTCGGCGACAAGCGGGTGGGCGCACCGCTCCAGTACACGATCAAGGCCGGGCAGTCCTACCCCGGCGGCGGCGAGGCCCCCACCGGCTTCTTCTACTCGCCGACGATCGACTCCTCGTACCCCTACGACCACGCGTACTTCAGCGGCCAGGAGAGGTACGTGACGGTGCAGATCGGCCACCGCATCGCCTTCGTGAAGGCGTCCGACGTCGACATCGTGCACACCCGCTGAGACCGCGCCACGACCGGTGGCGGCGGCGCCGCACCCGGACATCCGTCCCGACAGAAGGAGAGGCTCGTGCAGAAGCTGACCAGGACCGCCGTCACCGCGGCGGCGGGTGTGGCCATGGCGCTCGCGCTGACCGGCGCCGGCGCCGTCGTCACCGTGGCGACCGCCTCGGCCGCCGCCGCGGCCGGGACCGGGGCACAGGGGTGGGAGCTCGCCGCAGCTTTCGACACCCAGCAGCAGTGTGTCGCGGCCGGAGACGCGGGCGTTGCCGCCGGAACCTGGACGAACTACCGCTGTGTGCTCTTCGAGGCCCGCTGGGACCTGATGATTCCCGCATGACAGCCCGAAGGCCCGGGTGTCCCACCGCCTGACGGGTGTGCGGCGGGGCACCCGGGCCTCGGCGCACCACGGGGCAGGTGTGTCGGCACCGGCCCGCGCAAGCGCGCGTCCCCCCGCGGCAGGGTCAGCGCGTGCCGACCGCGGCACGCACGGCCCTGCGGGCCATCGCGCAGTCGTCGTGCAGCCGACGCAGCAGCAGCCGCTGCTCCTCGCTGGACGACAGCGCACCCGGGCGTTCCTGTCCGGCCGCCGGGGCGGCCGAGTCGCGCATGGCACGCTGCACGGCCGTCTCGTACGTACGGATCTCCCCGGTCAGCACCAGCATCAGGTTCACCAGGAAGGCGTCCCTCGCCGCGGGGCCCGCGGCCTGCGCCAGCTGGCTGATCTGGCGACGCGCCGCCGGCGCGTCGCCCAGCACCGTCCACAGCGTCGCCAGGTCGTAGCCGCGCAGATACCAGCCCGCGTGCTCCCAGTCCACCAGCACCGGTCCCGTGGGCGACAGCAGGATGTTGGAGAGCAGCGCGTCACCGTGGCAGAACTGCCACATGTCCTGACGGACACTCGCATGCGCGAGCCCGTGCAGCAGTTTCTGCAGATCGCCCAGGTCGCGGTCGGTGAAGAGTCCCAGCTCGTGATAACGGGCGACCCGGGCGGCGTAGTCGAGCGGGACCTCGAAGAGCCCGGGGGCCGGCCGCCAGGAGTTGATCCGGCCGATCGCACCGAGCACGGCCCGGATATCGGCCCGGGGCGGCGCCTCGGACGGGTGCCTGGTCAACGCGGCCACCCGGCCGGGCATCCGCTCGATCACCAGTGTGCAGTTCTCCGGATCGGCCGCGATCAGACGCGGCACACGCACCGGCGGACGGTGCCGGACGAACGCACGATATGCAGCTATTTCGTGGCGGAACCGCTCCGACCAGGCGGGCGAATGGTCCAGTAAGCACTTGGCGACCGCGGTGGCACGGCCGGTGGAGCCGACCAGCAGCACCGAACGGCCGCTGCGCCGCATCACCTGGACCGGATTGAACTCGGGACAGATCCGTCGCACCGAGGCGATCGCCATCCTCAACTGGGCCCCCTGCGCGCCCGACAGGTCCAGCCGGCCGCTGAGCGGGGCTCCCCCGGGGCTCCCCGCGGGCCGCCGCTGCCGGACCGTGCCGGGCGCCGACGCGTGCGGAGCGAGGTACGGTCCGCCGCCCGCGCCCAGGGGACGGAGCGGCCGGGGCGAGGCAGTCACGGAGGACGATGCTGTGTACATGGGGGAGACAGATCCCTTCGCGCGCCGACAAATTGCGTACACCGCCCCGGCCGGCGGCCGATCGGCACCCTGGGGAGTACCGAGGGCTGCCGGGCGGGGTGGCGCTTTCCTACCTGACACCGGGCGCCGGGTGGCAGACCATGTGGCGCACCGTGGCGAACGGTGGCGAATTGGCGCAGGGCACCTGACAGGGGGTTACTGTCAACACAGCCGAGAACCTGGGGGCTTGACGTGACCGGAGAACCCAACACCCGCCTGTCCGACCTGTTCGGCCTCGCCGGCTGGTCCAAGGGCGAACTCGCGAGAATGGTGAACAGGAAGGCGGCGGCCATGGGCCACCCCCAACTGGCCACCGACACCTCGCGGGTGAGGCGTTGGATCGACATGGGGGAGTGCCCCCGCGATCCCGTGCCCAAGGTGCTGGCGGCCCTGTTCACCGAGCGGCTCGGTCGTGTCGTGACCATCGAGGACCTCGGGTTCGACCGGCGCGGGCGTGCGGGGAAACGGCAGGAGGCCGGGACGCAGGAGAATCCCGACGGACTGCCCTGGGCGCCCGATCGGACGGCAGCGGTCCTCACCGAATTCACGGGAATGGACCTCATGCTCAACCGACGCGGCTTGGTGAGCGCGGGCGCCGCGCTCGCCGCAGGATCGACCATCACCGGCCCCATGCACGACTGGCTGCACTCCGACCCCGTACTGGCTGCCGACGCGCCAAGGATCAACGACCCGCTGCACGCGGACCCCGCCGGTTTCGACCGGTACGAGGCCGCCCCCATCGGGTCGGACGAGATCGAGGCGCTCGAACGGTCCGTGGAGGTGTTCCGCGCCTGGGACGCCTCGCGCGGGGGCGGACTCCAGCGCAAGGCCGTGGTGGGCCAGCTCAACGAGGTGGGCGGCATGCTCGCCTACCGTCACCCCGACCATCTGCAGCGCCGCCTCTGGGGCGTCGCCGCCAACCTCGCGGTGCTCGCGGGCTGGATGTCCCACGACATCGGCCTCGAACCGACCGCCCAGAAATACTTCGTCATCGCGGCACACGCGGCGCGCGAGGGCGGCGACCGCCCCCGGGCGGGCGAGGCGCTCTCCAGGGCGGCCCGCCAGATGGTCCACCTCGGCCGTCCCGACGACGCCCTGGACCTGATGAAGCTCGCCAAGTCCGGCTCCGGGGACATGGTCCTGCCGCGCACCCAGGCGATGCTGTACACCATCGAGGCCTGGGCGCAGGCATCCATGGGACGCGGTCAGGCGATGCGGCGCACCCTCGGCAAGGCGGAGGAGCTCTTCGTCTCCGACAAGAGCGATGTGCCACCGCCCAGTTGGATGCAGATGTTCGACGAGGCGGATCTGCACGGCATGCAGGCACTGGCGTTCCGTACGCTCGCCGATCACGAGCCCGCGGCGGCGGTCGTCGCACAGCGTCACGCCAAACAGGCGCTGGAGCTGCGGATCAACGGACGTCAGCGGTCCAAGATCTTCGACTACATCTCGCTGGCCTCGGCATGCTTCATCGCCGACGACCCCGAGCAGGCGGACCGGTACGCCCGGCTCGCCCTGGTGTCGATGGGGGAGACCTCCTCGCACCGCACCTGGGACCGGCTGCGCGAGATGTACCGCCTCACCGGCCAGTTCGCGGGCTACCCGAAGATCGAGGACCTGCGTGAGGAGATCAAGCTCTCCCTGCCGGAGGACTCCGTCATCAAGCAGCCGAGGCGCAGCTCGCAGATCTGAGCGGCGGGCACAGCCGTCCGGGCCACGCGCCGTTGGACGGGCAGGCCCGCGGGTGTCATCGCGTCGTGTCCGGTGCGCCGTGGTTCCGCGTGAGCGGTGCCGTGTGCGTGGCGTCGTGCTGCTGTGCCCCGATGCGGGCGACCAGTACACAGGCGTCGTGCAGACGCCCGGTGTCGCCGAACTCCGCGACGACGGTCCGCAGGCACTCCTGCGCGGTACGCGCCCGGGCGAATCGGGGCGCCAGCGCCAGCAGTGCGTCCGGGCCGGTGACCCGGTCGTCATGACGGTTCAGTCCGTCGGTGTGCAGGACGAGCACATCGCCGGGCAGGAGCTGTGCTTCGTCCTGCTCGTAGACGACCCCGCAGGTCGCGCCGAGCAGTACGCCGTCCGGTGCGGGCAGAGGTCGCCCCGTTCCGTCGCGGAACAGCAGCGGCGCGGGGTGCCCGGCCTGGGCCCAGGCGAGGGTGCCGGTGGCCGGATCGAATCGGCAGCACAACGCGCTGCCCAGAGCTGGTTGGACGGAGGATCCCAGTAACTGGTTGAGATGCCCCATCAAGGCCCCCGGCCCGACGCCGGCCAGGGCCATCCCGCGCAGTGCGCCCAGCAGCATCGCCGTGGCCGAGGCCGCCCGGACGCCGTGCCCGGTCAGATCGCCGACGGTGAGGAGGATCCTGCCGTCCGGCATCGTCTGCGCGTCGTACCAGTCGCCGCCGACGTGCGCGCTCGACTCGGAGGGGAGGTAATGGGCGGCGACGTCCAGCGCGCCCGATGCCGGGGAGGGGAGCCGTAGTGTGCCCCGCCAGGGGGGCAGGACGGCCTCCTGGAGCTCGACCGCCATACGGTGCTCGGCCCGTGCCCGGTACTCCCGGCGGCGCAGTGAGTCATGGCTCCGGTGCAGCGCCTGTTCGCTGCGCCGGAGCTCGCTGACGTCGCGCAGGACGGCCCACATCGACGCGGTGCGGCCGTCCGTGTCGAGGACGGGTTCACCCGTCATGTGGAGGGTGCGCATCCGGCCGTCGGGCCGCACGATGCGGAACTCGCCGTCTATCGGCCTGCCGTCCACCAGGCAGTCCGTCATCAGCGCGGTGAGCAGTGGCTGGTCCTCGGGAGGCAGCACGGAGGGGAGCTCGTCCAAGGGGAGCGGACCGGCCTCGGGAGACCTGCCGAAGATCTGGAACAGCTCCTCGGACCAGCTGACGTCATCGGTGAGCAGATCCCACTCGGCGCTGCCCACGCGGCCGATCAGAGAGCCCGGCTTCGGCCCCTCGTACGGCCGCGCCGCGCCGTGCTCGGGCGTGCTCGGCGCCGTCTTCTGGGCCGGGGGCTTCGCGAGGCGCTCCGGAGTGGCGGGCGGCAGGCCTTCCCTGAGCTGTCCCAGGTGCCTGCCGAGGTCCTCCAGGTGGTGGACCGCGAGATCGCACAGCGCCCGTCGCCAGCGCAGCTGCGGGTCCTCCTCGTCCACGAGCACCGTGCCCCGCCGCACCGCGTCCAGGTCGCCACGGAGCCGATGGGTCCGGCTGATCAGCGCGTCGACGGCGTCGCGCTCGGGCGGCTGTGGGGCGGGGCGGTCCGCGGACAGGTGGGACGGCATCTCGTACTCCGATACAGGCGCGGTACGACCAAGTCCGGGAGGTGGACCGAAGACGACTGTGGCACAGCCCGGGGGAGGCCGTAAGGGATTTGGCAACACTCGATGCGTTGTTGCCTGCGGAATATGCCACGGGCTGCGCGAAACATAGATCCTTCGAATGGTCGTGCTGTCTGCGGATGTTGGCGCAAGTCAATCGGCATGTGCGGACCGCTGTGTGCCCGCGCGTGCCGTGCGCGTCCGACGTGTTCGCGCCGATCCGGGCATATGCCAATCGCCTTCGGCCGATGGACGGGCTCGCTCCGCATCTTGGGTCGCGGGGCAGGGGTGCGTTTCGGGAACAAGGCCTAATGGTTTATCGTTCATCTATGTGTGGGCGGCGCTCAGGCGCCCACCCTTGAGCCGCCCCGGCCGGGTTCCCCCGATCCGGCTGGGGCTTCATTTCATCGACGGCGGCCGGACCGGCCCGCGGGCCTCGCGAGGCGCCGGGTCTCGACGAGCAGTGCCGCGGCGGCTGCCGCCGCTCCCGGCCACAGGTGCTCCGTCGCCGCGGTCGCCGCGGCGCCCGCCACCACCGCGATCAGCCGGCCCGCCACCCAGAGGTCGCCGCGTCCCCACGACCGGAGCGCCGCCCGACCGACGAGCCCCGTGAGCGTGCCCGTGAAGTAATTGGTGGGGGTCGAACGGATCCGGCCCTGGACGCCCATGGCCACGGCGGTGAGCGCCAGCAGCCCCGCCCTGCCGCCGACGGAGGCGAGGGGGCCCAGCGCCCACAGCACGGATCCCGCGGTCAGCAGGACGACCTCCGTGAACAGCATGACGGGCAGCGGCCACCTCAGCCGCACCTCCATCCACGCACCGCAGGCGACACCGACGCCGTACGCGAACAGCGCCGTGACCACGCGGAGTGCCACCCCGTGCTCTCCAGCGCCGGTCGCGGAGATGCCGAGCAGCACCAGATTCCCGGTCATCACCCCGGCGAAGACCTGGCCGACGCAGAGGAAGGCGAACGCGTCGGCCGCGCCCGAGGCGGCCGACAGAAGCAGCAGGGGCCACTCGCGCCAAGGGCCGGCTCCGGCTCCAGGGGAGGGCTCGGAGGGACGTACGGCAGTGGCCACCTCCGTATTCTCGGCCCCGGGGCCCCGCCGCACCGGTGTGACCCGCCGTACTCCCATGGCTCACCGGCATGAACACGCAGAGGCGCATCGCATTCGAACGACTGCACAGCGTCCGCGATGTCGGAGGATGCCGCGGCGAAGGCGGGCGGCCCGTTTGCCGGGGCCCGCGCTACCGGTCCGACTCGCTCGGCAGGCTCCGCGGCAAGGCTCCGGGGCCGCGGTACCGCAACCTCGGCATCGAGCACCGGCCCCACGGACGGGCCGCGCCGGGGCCGGAGGTGGGGACCGGCTCGCGGACGCCTCGCTCGACGACACCTTCGTCCGCCGCGGTGCGGAGTACACGCTGCGGACGGGCCGCCTCCATGTGGTCGCCGAGTACACGCGGCGCATCGGCCACGCCGATCCGGTCCGCGAGCGCATCGACGGCGTGACAGGGGGCTGACGCGCGCGGCGGAACGGCCCTCGGGTGCGGGCGTGCGAGGGGCGGGTGTGCGCCCCGGCGCGCGCACAACGGTGCTACCGCGCGGTGCGGAACACCTTGACGCGGATGCCTCGATCGGTATGGTCTAGGCCAAGTGCAGTGCCCCTGCCGGGCTTCGGGAATTTCCCGGACGTACACGGCAGTGGTCCCTGCCGTGCCCTTCGCACATCTTGGCCCCACACCAAAGAGGCCGTTCCGACACCGCAGGGCCCCCATAGCCCGCTCGTGTGCGGCGACGCCTCATGTGAAGGAGAAGCATGCACACGAAAAGGAAGACGGCCGCGGCCATCGGCGCCGTGCTCGCCCCCGTACTGGCCCTGACCCTTCCGGCCGGTTCCGCCAGTGCTCACGGGTACATCTCGTCGCCGCCGAGCCGTCAGGCCCAGTGCGCCGCCGGGACCGTGAGCTGCGGCGAGATCAAGTACGAGCCGCAGAGCGTGGAAGGCCCCAAGGGGCTCACGAGCTGCAGCGGCGGGAACAGCCGGTTCGCCGAACTCGACAACGACTCCAAGGGGTGGAAGGTCACCCCGATCAGCCGCAGCGCCTCCTTCCAGTGGGTGCTGACCGCCCGGCACGCCACCAGCACCTGGCAGTACTACGCCGGTGGCCGGAAGGTCGCCGAATTCAATGACAACGGTGCCCAGCCCGGCGCCACGGTGACCCATCAGGTCAACTTCGGCAGTGTGACGGGCAGGCAGAAGATCCTCGCGGTGTGGAACATCGCGGACACCGCCAACGCCTTCTACGCCTGCATCGACGTGAACATCAGCTGATCCCCCGCGTCGGGCGGAACTGCCGCTGGCCGTTCCCCCCCACCGCCGAGCCCCCAACCCGGGCGCAGCCCCGGGACGG
>NZ_JBHJQP010000148.1:0-11551 GCF_042262625.1 Streptomyces sp. NPDC056347
GCCGTACGCTCCGTACGGCGGGGCGGCCCTGTCCGACCCAGGGGAGTACGCATGACACGAACCGCGACGGCCGCAACGGCCACGGCCGCCTCCGTCCCCGGCCCCGTGATCGAGACCCGGGGCCTGACCAAGCGGTACCGCGGCGGCCAGCTCGCCGTGGACGGCCTGGACCTCACCGTTCCCGGCGGCAGCATCTTCGGATTCCTCGGCCCCAACGGCTCGGGCAAGACCACCACCATCCGGATGCTGATGGGCCTGATCGCCCCGACCTCCGGCACCGCGCGGCTCCTCGGCCACCCCGTGCCGGACGCCGCCCGCACCGTGCTCCCGCAGGTCGGCGCGTTGATCGAGGGACCCGCGCCGTACGGCTTCCTCAGCGGCCGGGACAACCTGCTGCGCTACGACTCCGCCGACCCGACCGCTGATCCGCGCACCCGCCGCGCCCGGGTGGCCGAGGCCCTGGACCGGGTCGGGCTGGCCGCCGCGTCCGGCAAGAAGGCCAGGGCGTACTCGCTCGGCATGAGGCAGCGCCTCGGGCTGGCCGCCGCCCTGCTCCGGCCGCGCCGCCTGCTGGTCCTCGACGAGCCGACCAACGGCCTGGACCCGCAGGGCATGCGGGAGATCCGCACCCTGGTCCGGGAGCTGGCGGCGGACGGCACCACCGTCTTCCTCTCCTCGCACCTCCTCGACGAGATCGAGCAGGTCTGCACGCACGCCGCGGTGATGGCCCGGGGCCGCCTCGTCACCCAGGGCCCGGTTGCCGAACTGGCGGCGGGCGCCCGCGGCCGGCTGACCGTCACCACCCCCGACCCGGGCGACGCCGCCCGGGTCCTGGGGGAGCTGGGCATCACCGGGATCACCGTCGACGGCGACCGGGTCGACGCCGAGGCCCCGCCCGCCGGAACCGAGCTCGCCGACCTCAGCTCCGCCCTGGTCCACGCCGGTGTGCGCCTGCGGTCCTTCGGGATCGAGCGGGCCTCGCTGGAGGACGCCTTCGTCGCACTCACCGGAGAGGGTTTCGATGTCGCAGGCTGAAACCACCCCCCAGGCCGAACCCGGGCCCGGGTCCGAGGCCACCCACCGGTCCGAGGCCGCCCCTGGCCGTGGGGCCGAAGCCGCCCCCCGGGCCGGAACCACGTCCGGGGCCGAGACTGAGCCCGGGTCCGAGGCCACCCACCGGGCCGAGGCCGCCCCTGGCCGTGAGGCCGAAGCCGCCCCACGGCCAGGAACCCCCGCCCAGCCAGGACGCACCCCACCCCCCGGAACCCCACCCCGGGCGCGCAACCCGCTGTGGACCCTCGGAATCCTCCGCTCCGAGCTGACCCTCACCCTCCGCCGCTGGCGCACCCTGGCCCTGCTCGGGGTGCTGGCCGCGGTACCCGTGCTGATCGGCATCGCGGTACGGATCGAGACCGGCCACGGAGCCTCGCCGGGCCCGGACGGAAGCGGCGGGACGGCCGGACCGGCCTTCCTCTCCCAGGTCACCAACAACGGCCTCTTCCTGGTCTTCGCCGCCCTCGCCGCGACGCTCCCGGTCTTCCTGCCGATGGCCGTCGGTGTCGTCGCGGGCGACGCGGTCGCGGGCGAGGCCTCCGCCGGAACGCTGCGCTATCTGCTGGTCGCCCCGGCGGGCCGGACCCGGCTGCTGCTGACGAAGTACGCCTCAGTACTGGTGTTCTGCCTGCTCGCGACCCTGGTCGTGGCGGCGTCCGCGCTGCTCGTGGGCCTGCTGCTCTTCCCGGTCGGCGAGGTCACCACCATCTCGGGCACCCGGATCGGCTTCGGCGAGGGCCTGTTGCGGGCCGGGCTGATCGCGGTGGTCGTCGCGGCCTCGCTGATCGGTTTCGCCGCCGTCGGCGTGTTCGTCTCGACGCTCATCGGCAGCGGCATCGCGGCCATGGCCGCCACCGTCGGGCTGCTGATCACCGTGCAGATCGTGGACGGCATCCCGCAGTTGAGCGCGGTCCACCCGTACCTCTTCCCGCACTACTGGATGTCGTACGCGGACCTGCTGCGCGCCCCCGTCTACTGGGACGAGGTGGTCAAGAACCTGGGGCTCCAGGGGCTGTACGCGGCGGTGTTCGGCTCGGCGGCCTGGGCCCGGTTCACGGCGAAGGACATCACCGCCTGACCGGTGCCGCCAGGGCCCTTCGTACCGTCGTGCCGTCGGCCGGGCGAGCCGTCCCCCGATCGGCTCGTCGCGGCACGAACGGCACGAACGGTGCGGCTCACCGGAACGACACGACACGGCACGTTCCGTTTCCGCCTCGATATTGTTCGACCTGTGGCGACAGCCTGTCAATAAGGCCTTGTTCGAACACGCCTATGCTCACCGAATGATCACATCGCCGATTTCAGAGCGCCGTAGCGAGCGATCACGGAGGGCCACGCTGGCAGCGGCCCTCGAACTGTGCACGGAGAAGGGGTACGGCCGGGTCACCGTCGAAGCCATCGCGGCCAGAGCGGGCGTCAGCAAGAAGACGATCTACCGCTGGTGGCCGTCGAAGAGCGCGGTGTTCCTCGAAGCGTTCGCCGAGGGTCTGGTCGACACGATGACGTACCAGGACACCGGGGACATCGTCGCCGACCTGCAAGCCACACTGGAGAGCGCGTCGCGCCTCGTCTCCACCCCGCCGCTGGGCCCCGCGTTCGCCGGAATCCTCTCCGAGATGCACCACGACGAGGAGCTCACGCGGACGGTACGCGGGAAGCTGCTCGACCCCCGCTTCGAGGAGGCGGTCGGCCGCCTGCGCCGGGCCCAGGAACAGGGCCAGATACCCCCGGACGCCGATCTGCGGCTGGCGATGGAGATGCTGATCGGACCTCTGTACTTCCGCCATGTGCTGCGCAAGCCGATGCAGGACGAGGCGGAGATCGCGGCCCTGGTCGCGCATGTGCTCCGGGCGATCGGCGCACCGCCCGAGCCGTGAGGCGGCGGCCCCGCGCGCGGCAGCCGGGCCGATTGTCAGACCCGCGTGCCAGCATGCGGAGCATGGGGAATCGCCACGACTGCTTCAGCGCGCCGGGCGACGCGACGCGTACCCGTCCCGAGCCGCACCGGCTCCACCGCCTCATGTCCCTCTGACCCCGTGGCGATCCTTCCCGCACCCGCCGGGGCCCGATGAGTTCTCCGGCTCCGAGCAGTCCTCACATGCACCGGCACCGCGCCGACCGGCACCGGGCGACACACAGGAAGAGAGACATGGGACAGCTGCTGAAGGTTCAGAACTTCAACGTATCGAGCGACGGTTACGGGGCGGGGGAGGGCCGGAGCGTGGAGAAGCCCTTCGGCCACGCCGACCCCGGGGCCATGTTCTCCTGGGCCGGGGCCACCGCGAGCTGGCCCAACCGCACCGACCCCGGCGGCGGCCGGGGCCTCGACGACTACCTCGTCCGGGACTTCCACCACAACATCGGCGCGGAGATCATGGGCCGCGGCAAGTTCGGCCCGCAGGAGGGCCCGTGGGAGAACCACGACTGGCTCGGCTGGTGGGGCGAGACACCCCCGTTCCACACCCCGGTGTTCGTGATGACCCATCACACGCGCCCGTCGTTCACGCTTTCCGACACCACGTTCCACTTCGTGGACGACGAGCCGGCCGCGGTCCTCGAACAGGCCCGGGAGGCGGCGCAGGGCAAGGACGTACGCCTGGGCGGCGGGGCCACCATCATCCGGGCGTTCCTCGAGGCCGACCTGGTCGACACCCTGCACGTGGCGGTGGCGCCGGTGAAGCTCGGCACCGGCTCGCGGCTCTGGGAGTCCCCGGACGAGCTGCGCGACCGCTTCCACGTCGATGTCGTCCCCAGCCCGAGCGGAGTGACCCACCACCTGTTCTGGCGCAAGTGATCCGGCGCACGCCCCGCCTCACGCCCCGTGCCGCATCCCCCGGATCGCGTACCGGGGCGTGACCCCGGCCGGAGGCGTTCGTTCCCTCCGGCATGAAGAAGATTCCGGCTGTCGTGGCGCTCGCCGCCCTCAGCCTCACCCTCACCGCGCCCACCCACGCCGCCACCCCCACGGCCACCCCGTCCGCGGCCTTCGCGGCGCAGGGCGAGTACGTGATCCACAACGTGGCGTCCGAGCCCGGGTCGGGTCTGGGCATCGGGCCCGTCCCGCTGATCTACCCGCCGATCGACGTCCCGCTGCGGTACTTCGGCGGCCAGTTCGTCGAGCGGTGGACGGTGAAGGCGGTCGGCTCCGACCGGTACACGATCAGCGCGGGCCCGGTCCAGCCCGGCCGCTACGCCTTCGTCCAGCGGGAAGGGGCGGTCTACGTCTCGGCCACGAAGAAGCCCGGCGAGTGGACCATCGAGTCGGCCGGCAACGGCAGGTACACCATCGGCGTCCCCGGCGCCGACCGGGTCGCCACGCTGGACCGGGACGGGAACCCGCAGGTCACCCTGGCCCCGCGCCACGGCTCGCCCACCCAGCTGTGGGAGTTCGAGCGCGTCGACATCGACGACTAGGACCGTTCCGGGCGGAGGCACTCCGGCGCCGAGTGATGGAGTGCCGCCCCCGGGGACGGATGCGACGGAACGCCTCACCCGGCGAGTGAGCGGTCGGCTTGGCGGGTGGGTCGCTCACCGCTGGTGCACCAGATCGGACATCACGGCAGGCGGCAGGGACGGGTTGGCCGCAGCCGCTTCCACGACCTGCCAGTCCGCGTCGGCGAGCAGCTCCGCGACGACCGGTGGCGGGAGTGCCGGGTGCCCGGCGGCCACGGGTCTCGCCCGTTCGTCCGTCAGGCAGACGAGCAGCGCCGAGGCGGTCGCCCCGCGATGCCGGGCAACCTCACGGAACACCTTCTGCACTGTTGGTTCGTGCCGGACCAGGTCTTCCAGAAGCGCCGGCGGCGCATCTGGGTTGGTTGCGACCCTGGCCAGGACACGGACGCCGTGCCGGTCGACCATGGCGCGCAACTGCCCTTCGGTGAGGCCGGGGTGAGGAGCGAGGGCTTTGACCACCTTCGCGTCGGGGTCGTCGGCCAGCCGGTCGCGTATCCCGGGCGGCAGATCGCGTCGTTGGGCCACGAGCATTCGGGCAGCCGGGTCCGGTGACTCGGCCAGCTCTTCGACCTCGGCGGGAGAGGAGGCGGCAATACGGGGCAGGAGGGCAGCGCCGATCCTGGGGCTTCGGGCCAGGTGAGTGAGTACGTCGAGCGGCACCCGGAGATGGTGTGCGAGCCTGCGGCGCACCTCGGGGTCACGGTCGCCGGCCAGCGCGCGGATCAGGGCCTCGCCGGTCGCGGGATTGTCGGCAAGGTCGGCACGGACACCGGGAGCGGGGTCCAGGGCGAGCCGTGCGCAGGCCTGCCGGGGCAGGTCCTGGCGGGCGGCGAGCGCCCGGCGCAACAGCATCGACGGATGGTCCACGAAGCCGACGACGGCTTCGACGGGGGTGGCGGGGTTACGGAGTGCCGCCTCCCGCACGTCGTGGACGGCGGACTCGTGGGAGCCGTCGCAGGAGGCGCCCGGCGGCAGCTCGCAGTCGAGCCGTGGGTACTGCGGTTCGTGGACGAACGGGGTCTCCTCGTGGTCACAGATCAGACAGCGTCGTGCCGCGGGCAGCCCCTCCCCGGTCACCAACGCTGCCAGTACGGCCGGGGGTGCGGCCTCATTGCCTGCCACCGCGCGGCGGACCTCGGCGTGCGGATGCGCCGCGAGCCTCGCGGCCACGTCCGGCGTGGTCCACAACGCGAGCTCGGCGACGACACGTACGTCCGGGTCCGCCGCGAGCGTGTCCACCACGTCGGACGGGAGGCCGGGGCAGGCTGCCAGCTTCTCCCGCCGCTCACGGACCGGGTCCACCGCGAGGAGACGCGCCCATTCCGGGCGGCCGGCACCTTGGTCGAGCAGGGCGAGGGCGGCATCCGGCCGGACGGAGGGATCGACGTCGGCGGCGGTCAGCCGACCCTCGTACGCGAGCCGCACCGCGCTCGCACCGATGCGCTCGGCCAACGCGACCGCCTGTGCGCGGCCGAGGTCCGCGCGACGGGCGAGGCCCGTGGCGATGTCGTCGTCCGCGATGGCTATCAGCCGGTCGACCAGCGCGGACGACAGGGCCGGATTGGCGGCGAGCCCGCACAGGATGTGTTGCACAGAGGCATCCTGCCCGGAACGTGAACGATGAGTTCGGGATTTCTTGATGCCAACGAGCCGGCGGACGCCCGCCCCCACGTGCTCGGCGCGGTGGCCGGCGAAACCCGCCGGCCGAAGCACCCGGTCACAGCGGAGTGCCGACCCGAGGGGCGGAGTGACGCCTACTCCACCCATGCCCCGCCGCGCATGACGACTCTCCCGCGCAGTTCCGACGTGCCGCGCCAGGCGCGTACGGTCCGCGGCGCGACACGTACGTACACGAAGGAACCTTCCTCCGTGCGCGGGTCCCACCCGAACTTCGTGGCGAAGGCGTCCGCCGCTTCCCCGGGCACGTCCTGGTCCGGGAAGCACTCGGCCTCGCCCTGGAGGAGCACCACGTCGAGAGTGTCCGGCAGCGCGAGGCGTACGCGGGGCTCCGCCCGGACGTTCCGCACGGTCGCGGATGCGGCGTCGGTGCACACCCACAGCGCCTGCCCGTCCCACAGGAACCACAGCGGCACCTGGTGCGGCCCGTGATCGGGATGGGCCGTCGACACCCATACGTCGCGTTCGGCGGCGAGCCGCTCCAGAGTGTCGCGCCTGCGCTCCGCGGCCCGACGCCGCGTGATTCCGGTGGTCTCCATGAACACCGACCCTAGGCAGCGGGCGCGCGGCGCGCATGAGCCATGAGCCCTACGCCCCGCGACCGATACCGGGCCCCGACCCCTCGAAGGCGTGCTGACGAGTGGACGGGGGGAGGCTTACGGCACCTGCCGGTGCTGCCCGCTCGGGGGAGGGTCGGGCGCCGGACGGGTGAGCCGACGCGGTTCCCGGGGCGGAGCAGGGCACCTGACGGCGCGGACGAGTACGAGAAGAACCGGGGGCGCGTGGTGGGAACGGTACTCAAGGGCATGAGCCGTGTCCGGTGGCACGAACTGTCGCACGCCTACGGATCGGCCGAAGAGGTTCCGGGACGGCTCGCGCGGGTGGCCCGGGGCGATGCGTCGGCCGCCGCTTCGGCGCTGAGCGACCTCGGTCTGTGGCTCGGTGAGCTGGCGGTCTTTGACGCGACGGCCGCGGCCGTTCCGTTCCTGTGGGACCTCGCGGTCACCGAATCCGTCACCGACCGTACGGGTGTGATCCAACTGCTCCGAACGATCCTCGAACACGCCAACCCTCCCCGCCCCGACGTCCAGTACGCCGCTCACCGGGCCGTGTTCGACGGCAGGAGACTGGCGGAGAGTCTGACCGGTGACGAGGACGCCACGGTGCGGACACCGGCCCGGGACCTGCTGGCCGCGATGGACAGCCACGCCTGCGAGGTCTGCCGCCCCGCCTGACCACAGCCCGCTGCCGCTCTCCGGGCCGGCGACGGTCCACCCAGGACCTAGGCCGTTTCCTTCGGATCACCTTCAACGGTCTTGTCCGGCCTGGATACGGTGATGGCATGACGACAATCCTGCGGCACCCCCGACCTGGATTCATGTGGGATTGGTGGGCAGTGGACGCTCAGGGCTTCCTCGTGCAGTTCAGTGGCGGGCCTGCTCCTGAGCGTCTACTGGTGCATGTGGATCGTGTCGACGCCGCGGCTGCATGGGCTGAGGAGAACTGTCCCGCGTGGTTCATCGATGCTCCCCCTTCGCTTCACGCCTTCAGCTGCAACGGCGAACTGCCGGTCTACACCCGCAATAGCGTCCCGGACTTCCCGTTGCGACTGTCCGACGCTCCGGCAGCCATCGCCGACGTTGCAGCCCTGGTTGAACTGCACAAGGCAGTGGGAGATGCCTGGACGGTTTACCTCGACCAGGGATGGGTCTAGGCAGCCGCTGGGGTCATCTGGCTGACCAGATGAAGATGGCGGCGATGTGGAGACCGGCGAGGTAGACGGTGGCGGTCTTGTCGTAGCGGGTCGCCAGACCGCTGGACTGGGTCGTCGCGGTCGGCTCCACGGTGGTTCGTGCTCACCAGCGCGCGGGCGGTGCTGCCGGGTGACCGGCTACCTGGCCGGGACGATCCGGACATCGCTGACGCCTTCCTCTGCCCGTTTGAGGTCGGCGTAATCCCCGACCGCCGCCACGCTGTAGCGGACCGCAGACGTGTGGCGGCATTTGTTCCGCACCCATGTGATCTTGTAGTTCCGCAAGCCGAGGTTCCTCCCCCCGGCCGCCGGGGTCCCCGTTCCGTTGAACGATCCGCGGCAGAAGTCGGCGTCTTCGGCCCAGGCGTCGTACGCCACCCCCGCCCAGCCGTTCAGGTCGTCGGCCTGGTGGCTCGCGGCCAGCTCCTTCAGGTAGGCCATGAGTCCGGTCGCGCCGCTCTTCTTCAACTGAGTGTCGAAGATCCGGCGCATGCCGCCGAGGGTCTGCTGGGCCCTGCTGCCGTAACGCGTCGCCATCTCCATGAACTCGAACTGGTTGCGGACCCGGTCGGCGAGCACGGGGTCCCAGTGGGACGGCGGGTCCACGAAGTACCTGAGGGCTCCCTTCGTTCCGGGTATGACCTCCGCCGCCAGCCAGACGTCCGTGGAGACGTTCTCGAAGTGGGGATGCAACAGCACTCTTCGTGCGTCGTCCGAGGTAACGTCGCTCTTCTTGGAGTTGCAGAACTCGCAGATCCCGACGAGGTTGTCAGGGGCGACGCACAGTGCGGGGAACGCCTTCTTGGGCAGGACGTGGTCGAGCTCGGACACCTCGCTGTGCCGGCACATGGGGCAGAGATCCTCGTCACGGCCTTCCATGACTTCCTCGTAGATCACCCGGCCGGGGCCAGCCCGCATGCCGCTCTCGTAGACGATGTCCGAGACCTTACGGTTCGGAACCCCCGCGATCTGGAAGTCCTGTGCCCTGAGGGCGTGCAGGCTGCTGGTGAGAGCAGCCGCCCGATAGGTCTCGGCGGCCTCTTCCACCGCCGGGGCGGCGTCACGGAGCTTGCTGCCCAGCCCTTGGTTGTTCACCGTATCGCGCGAGACTCCCGTGCAGATGTCCCAGCTGGCTCTGGCGCTCACCTGCGTCACGGGTTGGGAGGGCCACATCAGCGACCCTCCGCCCACTTGTCCGCGAACAGGACGTGGACCAGGCCCTTGGCCTCGTCTCCCAGCTGACCGCCGAAGGAATAGAGAACCTCCTCGTATGTGTCGAGCCGCTCGACTGCCTTCTCGATCTCGGCGTAGAAGCCGGACTTCTTCACTTCAAGGCCGAAGATCTCATGGGTGAGCACTCCGACGTTCTCTCCGTACGTCTCCATCCTGGGCCGCCGGGCGCGCCCCAGGGAGCGGCGGATCTTGTAGGCGCAAGACCGGGGGACCTCCTGGAGCACGACGGGCGAGTGCGTCGCGGCGATGGCGACACCGTTGCGATCGGTCAGAAGCCCGGACAGGGCGCGGACGAACGAGGACAGGAGCGGGGGGTGAAGATGCGCCTCGGGTTCGTCGAGGAGCACGAGTGTCCTCTCCGCGACCAGGTCCACGAGCCGGGTGAGGGTGAGCAGCACCAGGGCATGGCCGGAGCTGAGGCTCATGAAGATGTCACGCCACGGGCGGTCCGCGCCGTTGGTCAGCTCGTCGTCGACGTTCTTGAGCAGTCCGATCGGGCGGTCCCCGAGGGGGGTGTCTCCGTAGTCGTCGCCGATGACCGCGGCACTGAAGTGGCGATCGCTTGCCAAGGTGTACAGGGTGTCGACCCATCGTCCGTAGTGCCCGGAGGTGGCGATCGATCTGAGGCTATCGATGAACTCGCCCGCCAGCTTCTCGCGCCCTTTCAACCGGGACGCGTGAGTCTCGCCCGGCTCGTCACCGTCTCCGTGCGTGGTGAGGCCGACGTGCTGGAACTTGACCTCGGGATCGGGGTCCACTCCGACGAAGGGGTCGAATGCGCTGAAGGTGACGAGCAGGACGTTGGCGAAGCCGACGTCGTTGTTGTAGGTGATGCTTCCTACGGTGGGCATCGGCATGCGGTTCGGGTGTACCGCGGCCGTGGCCAGTGAGCGCAGGAGCGTGGTTTTCCCGACCCCGTTGGGGCCGATGAGCACGTGGATGTTGCTGGAGGGTACGGACGCGGGACGGACCTCGAACTCCAGCGGGGGATGGGCGATCTCGCCGGCCGCTTGAGGAAAGTGGTAGCTGAACCGGTACTCGGTGCGCCGTGGGCCCCCGGTGGCGATGCGCATCCATTGCTGCAGAATCGTGCTGACGGAGACGTTGCGCAGGAGCGAGGTGCGGAACACGGTGCTCGATCTCGCCAAGGCCTCCAGTTTCCCCGCCGCGCGCGCGGGGCTCTCCACGGTGGTGACATCCCCCAAGCCCCGGAGGATTTCCTGCCCCGCCCGCCCGAACTCATTGAGCGTCTCGTAGTAGAGGGCGTCCTGGCCGACGGAGATCCAGGGGCCTTCGTCCGTCGGCAGACCATCGGGGAAATCACCCCGCGGTACGGGGCTCGGCCCGGGCTGCTGGCCGGCCAGCGCGATCTTGACGCGGCCGACGTCCACCGGACTGGTGTCCTCGGCAGGACGGAACCACAGGTCGTAACTGGTCCTGAAGCCGAAGTCGTCCCAGCTGTCCGGTACAAGGAGGGCGGCGCGGGGGCCGACGTCGGAGGGAACCCATCGGTCGGTCTGGACGATGAAACGCACTGGGGGCCTCCGGGATCACGGCACTGCTCGGCCCCGAAAGCCTAGGCCGCCTCCCGCGACGAGCACGGGGGCGCCACCGGGACGAGCAGGGGGGAGACGTCGTAGTCCCCGATCCCGCTGGTGGGATGCCTGTCCGTGGCCACGTTCCACACGGTCTGGAACAGACACCCCGCCGTCACGTACCAGCCGGGCAGCCCCAGACCCGCCGCGCGGTGCAACACCTCCAGCAACACCTCGTTGCGGGACAGCACGGACTTCAGGGCGGCAAGCTGTTCATCCAGCGGGAGGCGGCCGATCATCACCCATGCCTACCACGCCGCAGCCGCCGTCGAGGCCCTGCCGACGGACCTCATCCCGCAACGGCCGGATGAACCGCGCCGAGGTCTCCGGCCTTGACGCCTGTCACGAAGGTGGTGAAGGCGGTGGGGGTGGTGTGGAGTGTGGGGCCGGCGGGGTTCTTGGAGTCGCGTACGGGGATGACGCCGTGCGGGGCGGCGAGGTTGGTGGCGACCTCCACGCAGTCGCCGCCGTTGTTGCTGTAGGAGGACTTGAACCAGCGGGGCGACGGGTATTCGGTCGGGTTCGTCATGGGTCTCCCTTTCGAGTTCGCCCCGCCATGCGGTGCACGGCGGGGCGGTGGGGTCACATGCGCTGGACCTGTACTCGGCTCAGACGGTGCCGAGGTCTCCGGCCTTGATGCCTGTCACGAAGGTGGTGAAGGCGGTGGGGGTGGTGTGGAGTGTGGGGCCGGTGGGGTTCTTGGAGTCGCGTACGGGGATGACGCCGTGCGGGGCGGCGAGGTTGGTGGCGACCTCCACGCAGTCGCCGCCGTTGTTGCTGTAGGAGG
>NZ_JBHJQP010000148.1:11650-20628 GCF_042262625.1 Streptomyces sp. NPDC056347
GACTTGAACCAGCGGGGGGATTCGGTCGTCACGGGGTGCCCTTTCGCAACTTGCTGATCATGGCCATGGATGTTGCCGGCGACAGCGCTTCGCCCTGCAACTGATGGTAGGCCGTCAGCATGGGGAGCACGGAGGCACTGTCGCGGTCGAGGTGTCCCTGGGCCTGAGACTCTGCGTAGCAGATCACGGACCGGTCCGGCATGGTCAGCAGATTGACCGGCAGGTCGAACGTTCGGCGCTCCCCTATTTCGTAGGGCGCTACCTGGAGCAGTGTGTTCGGCAGTTCGGCAAAATCCCGAAGACGTGCAAGCTGGGCGTCCATGACATCGGGTCCGCCGACAGGACGCCGGATGCAGCTCTCGTCCATGGTCACGAACACCATAGGAGGTTGAGAGCGTTCCAGTGCTGCTTGCCGCTCTGCCAGGAACGCGACCCGTTCGGCAGCCTGCTCCGGCGTGATCGCACCTCGCTGCACGGCCGCGCCCGCCAGTACTCGCGCGTACTCCGGCGTCTGGAGCAGACCGGGAATGATCCCGACGTTGTAGAGCCGGATCTCCACCGCCCGGTTCTCGTACCCGACGTACTCCGGGAAGCCCTCCAGCAGCACGCCGTGCCGGATCTCGCGCCACTCGCGCTCGAACGAATCGGCAGAACCGGCGGTGCCGAAGACGACGTCGAGCTTGGACGAGAACGGAAGGGTTGGCGGCTTCCGAGCAGTTTCTACGGCCGAAATGTGCTGACTGGAGTACCCCAGTCGCTCGCCCAGATCCTCCTGACTCCAGCCGCGCCTTTCCCTGAGCCTGCGCATATGAGCCCCGTAGGCCGCCTCCGGGCTTGAATTGGGGTCTAACTCCTTGCGATTGACCATATTTTCGCGCGCCCCTTCCTTCGATTTCGGTTACTTGAAGGGTTCTTGAGCCTAGGCCACGCTGGTCTCACTTGGTAGTGGAACAACTACGGAGCGGAGTTGACGTGCGTGAAGATGGTGGTGCTCTGGATGGCCGGGAGCCCTCTGAGGTCCCGGATGTTCCTGAAGTGCCTTCGCCGGGGGTGTTGTTCAGGGATGTGGGGCGTGGGGGTCGGGTGGGGGAGTTTTGTGGGGTGGTGGGGTGGAGTGGGAGGTGGAGCCGGAGTGGGTGCGGGCGTTGACTCCGGGGGAGCGGTTGAGTGTGGAGAACGCGTTGCGGAATCTGCGGAGCAGCAGGGGTGGCGTGTGAGCGGGCGGGGGGAGCAGCCGGGTTATCGGTGTGAGGTGTTGGCGGTGGAGTTCTTCGGGGATACGGGGCGGATGGCTCGGTATGTGCTGGGGACGTTCGAGACGATCTCGCCGGTGCTGGCGGTGCGGTGGCTGGGTGGGCAGGCGTTGCGGATCGCGGAGTTGCTGAATGAGGATCCGGAGGGTGGTCCGCGGTTGGATCTGGAGGGGTCGGCGTGGGTGCAGCCGTTGCGGCGGTTGCCGGTGGGTTCGCCGCCGGGGCGTCCGGCCGAGCTGTGTGCGTGGTACGAGGACCGCAGGGGTCAGCGTGAGGCGCAGGCGCATGTCAGGAGCGGCAACCCGCTCCTCGTCGTCGTCCCGGACACCGACTGCACGTACACCCTCTCCGTACGCCCCAGCCAGAAGACGTGACACCCGACACCCCTCGTGCCACGTCCTCTCTTGAGCCTCCCCCGGGTGGAGACCCCAAGCTGGGGACATGGACGGCGACACGCTTCTCTCGATCGGCGAACTGGCCCGGCGGACCGGACTGACGGTCAGGACCATCCGGTTCTACTCCGACCGCGGGATCGTGGCGCCGACGGACCGCAGCCCGGCCGGCTACCGCCGCTACCACCCGGATGCCGTCGAACGCCTTCGCCTCGTACGGACCCTGCGGGACCTGGACGTGGACCTGCCCACCGTCCGCAGGGTCGTGGACCGGGAGCTGACACTCCCCGAAGTCGCCGCGACGCACGCCGAAGCACTCGCCGTACGGATACGCGTCCTGCGTCTGCGACAGGCGGTGCTGACGGTGGTGGCCGAGCACGGACTCACCGCTGAGGAGACCGATCTCATGCACACCCTGACCCAGCTCTCCGAGGACGAACGCGGGCGTCTGACCGAGGACTTCCTCGATGCCGTGTTCGGCGGTGCCGGTGAGCTCCCCGTATTCGCGGCGGCCAGACGTTCCCTGACACCCGAGATACCGGACAGCCCCGGGGCGGAGCAGGTCCGGGCATGGGCGGAGTGGGCCGGACTGGCGGCGGACCCGGACTTCCGCGCGAGCATGCGGCGGACGGTCGAGGACCACACGGCCGAACTGGCGCGGCGCGGCAACACCGCAGGCCCGCGCCGGGACGTCGTCGCGGTCGTCCGTGAGCGGGCCGCCCCCGCCCTGGCGGCGGGCGTCGACCCGGCCTCGCACCGGGCGGACGCCGTCGTCGCGGCAGTCGCCGCCCACCACGCCCGCACCCTCGGCCGGGCCGACGGCCCCGAGGTGCGGCGCCTGCTGCTGGACCGGCTGGAGCGCGCGGGCGACCCGCGCCGGGACCGGTACGCACAACTGCTCGCCGTGATCAACGGCTGGCCCGCCCCGGAGAGCCTGGCACCGGTCCTCGACTGGGCGGCCAGGGCCGTACGCGCCCGGACGGAGCCGTAGTGGGGAGAAGGGCCGGTGCGTACGATCGGCCGATGAACACCGCCGTCACCCTGTGCGCGGACGCGACGCCGTCCGCTCCCGCCCTCACGCTCCGCCCCTGGTGCGGGGGCGACGCGGCGGCCCTCGTCGACGCGTTCCGGGACCCCGTACTGCGTCACTGGGCCGGACCGGGCCCCGAGAGCATGGCCGATGCGACGCGGTGGGTGCGGGGCCAGGAGGAGGGCTGGGCGGCGGGGGACCGGTTCGGGTTCGCCGTGGTCGAGGTCCTGCCCGACTCGCCGTACGGGCGGCCGGCGGGCCACGTGGTCCTCAAGGACGTCGCCCGCGCGGGCCCCTCGGCCCAGGTGGGCTACTGGACGGCGGGGCATGCCCGGGGGCGCGGCGTGGCACCGCGCGCCCTGGACGCTCTCACCGGCTGGGCCTTCAGCGCATGGGAGCCGGACGTCCTGGAACACCTGGAACTCCTGCACCAGGTGGACAACCCGGCCTCGTGCCGCGTGGCGGAGAAGAGCCGGTACGCCCTCGACGGCACCCTGCCCCCGTATCCGCCGGCCTTCCCCCGTGAGGGCCACCGGCACATCCGGCGCAGGGACCCGCACACCCGGCCCGAAAGTCCCTGAGCCCCGCGGGCGACCGCCGTGACCAGGGCCGTTGTCAGTGGTGTCGGGCAGGATGAGGGGATGGAACCCACGGACATCATCCAGGAACCCACGGACATCGTTCGGGCGCTCTGGGAGCGCATGCAGGCGCGGGACTGGGCGGGCGTCGGCGCGCTGCTCGCGAAGGACGCGGTCGTGGAGTGGCCCGCCAGCGGTGAACGCATCCGTGGCCGGGAGAACTTCGTACGGATCAACGCGGAGTATCCCGAAGGGTGGTCGATCGAGGTCCTTCGCGTCCTGGCGTCCGGGGACGAGGTCGTCTCCGAGGTCGAGGTGCCCCACGGCGCGGCGGGCACGTTCCGGGCAGCGTCCTTCTGGACGGTCCGCGACGGCCTGATCACCCGCGGCCGGGAGTACTGGACGGGGCTGGGCACGGACCCCTCCCCGCAGTGGCGGGCCCCGTACGTCGAGCGGATCTGAGCCGCCCGGTCGTGGACGGCGGGGCCGCTCAGCCCGGGTGCAGCATCAGGCCGATGCCCACGACCATCAGACCGGCCGCGGCGATGCGCGGGGCGCCGAAGCGCTCCTTGAACAGGACCGTGCCGATGGCCGCGCCGACGATGATGGACGACTCGCGCAACGCCGCCACGGGGGCCAGGGCGGCGCGGGTCTGGGCCCACAGGACCAGGCCGTACGCGGTCACCGACAGGGCCGCGCCCAGCAGGCCGCGTACCGCGAACGGGCGCAGGGCCGGGGCCAGTTCGGCGCGGCGCCGGTACAGGGCGTAGGCGGGGATGGCCAGGCCCTCCAGGACCATCAGCCACGCGATGTAGCCGAGCGGGGAGCCGGAGGCGCGCACGCCGACGCCGTCCACCGTGGTGTATCCGGCGATGGCC
This sequence comes from Streptomyces sp. NPDC056347, assembly GCF_042262625.1. Taxonomy (NCBI): domain Bacteria; kingdom Bacillati; phylum Actinomycetota; class Actinomycetes; order Kitasatosporales; family Streptomycetaceae; genus Streptomyces; species Streptomyces sp. NPDC056347. The sequence continues at coordinate 15,782 of NZ_JBHJQP010000148.1, forward strand.
AGGCCGGTCGCCCCGGCGGCGAGCAGGGCGGGCCAGTCCGGGCGGCGGCCGGTCCCCCGGATGCCCCAGAGGGCCAGGCCGACGAGGCCCGCCGAAGCCACCGCGACCCCCGCGGTGGCCCAGCCGCCGGGCCGCTCGCCGACGAACACGGCGGCCAGGACCGTCACCGCCAGCGGGGCCGTGCCCCGGGCGATCGGGTACATCTGGCCGAAGTCGCCCAGGGTGAACGAGCGCATCAGCAGCAGCATGTACGCCACGTGGAGCACCGCCGAGACCAGCAGGTACGGCCAGGCCCCGGCGGCCGGGAACGGGGCGAAGCAGGCGATGGCCGCACCGATCAGCGCCCCGCCCCCGGAGATCAGCGTGAAGGAGACGAGCTGGTCCCTGATCGCGTGCGCGACGGCGTTCCAGCTCGCGTGCGTGACCGCCGCGGCCAGGACCGCGAGGGCGACCAGCGGGGTCACTTCGGCTGCTCGCGCACATCCACCACGGTGCCACCGGCGTGCCCGATCAGGGACTTGGGGTCGAGCGGGAAGACCGTGTGCGGGGTGCCCGCCGCCGCCCACACCACGTCGTGGCCGAGCAGACCGCGGTCGGCGAGCACCCGGGTCCGGGCGCGGTGGCCGAAGGGCGGTACGCCGCCGATGGCGTACCCGGTGGTCTCCCGGACCAGGTCGGCCCCGGCCCGCTCGACCTTCGCGGCGCCCAGCTCCGCCCGTACCAGCTCCACGTCGACGCGCGAGGAACCGTCCATCAGGACCAGCACCGGCACCCCGTCGGCCGTGAAGACCAGCGACTTGACGATCTCGTCGAGCGCGCAGCCGATCGCGGCGGCGGCCTCGGCGGCGGTGCGGGTGGCCTCGGGGAAGCGGCGGACCTCGACGTCCAGGCCGAGCTCCCGCAGGGCCTCGGCGAATCGGGGGTGGGCCTCGGCGGCGGCGTCAGGAGTGGTCATGCGCGCACTCTACGTCCGGGCCGGGCAAGTCCCTTCCAGGAGCGCCCGGTTCCCCGCCCCGGGTCACCGGCCCGCGCGCAGCACCGCCGCCACCACCGGGCCCGCCGCGTCGCCGCCGTGGCCGCCGGCCTGGACGACCGCGGCGGCGGCCAGGTCGTCACTGAATCCGGTGAACCAGCTGTTCGACGTCTCCTGGCCGTCCACCTCCGCCGAACCCGTCTTGGCGCCCTTGTCGCCGCCGACCGGGGCCATCGCCGCCTTGCCGGTGCCCCAGCTCGCCGTCTGCCGCATCATCTCGGTGAGCTGCCCGGCGACGTACGGGGGAAGGGAGCGGGCGGCCTGCGCGATCGGGCGGCCGTCCAGTTCCGGGGAGACGAGCACGGGCTGGCGGAAGGTGCCGGTGCGGGCGGTGGCGGTGACGGACGCCATGTTGAGGGCGTTCATCTGGACCGTGCCCTGGCCGATGTACTGGGCGGCCGCCTCGCCGCCGGTCTCCTCCGGGACGCTGCCGTCGAAGGAGTCGACGCCGGTCTTCCAGTCCAGGCCGATACCGAAGACGTCGTGGGCCTCCTTGGCGAGCGCGGCATCGTCCTTGGTGTCGTCGATCAGCTTGATGAAGGCGGTGTTGCAGGACCGGGCGAAGCTGGTGGTCAGGGTGCCGCTGGGGATGGAGAAACCGTCCAGGTTCTTGAAGGTGCGGCCCTGGTACATCGCGGTCTCCGGGCACTCGATCGGGCGGCCGGCCGCCGCGAGGCCCTTCTCGACGAGCATCGCCGAGGTCACGATCTTCATCGTCGAGCCGGGGGCCTGCTTGCCGAGCATCGCCGCGTTGAACCCGGTCGCCGGATTGTTGGCGACCGCGCGGATCGAACCCGTGGACGACTGGACCGCGACCACCGACGCCTGGCTGAACTTCTTCACCGAGGTCTCGGCCGCCGCCTGGGCGTCGGCGTCCAGGGTGGTGTGCAGCTCGCCCGGACGGCCCTTGGCCAGGGTGAGCAGGGTCTTGTCCGGGCCGTTCGCGTCGGCGTTCTCGATCCAGGTCTCGATGCCCGCGGTGCCGCCCGCCTTCGACCCGTACCTCTCGCGCAGCGTGTCCAGGATCGGGCCCAGGGAGGGGTACTTCTCCTTGGTGAGTTCCCGGCCCTCGTGGTCGAGGGCCTTGATCGCCGGGGTCGACGGCTCGCCGGTCCGGAGCTTCGCGCCGTCCTTCAGCTCCGGGTGGACCACGGCGGGGGACCAGTCCACCAGGGGGCGGCCGGTGGTCACCCCGCGGACCACGGTCAGCTCCGAGGCGTACGACCAGGACTTCGACCTGCCCCCGTAGGAGACGGTCGCCCTCACCTTGTACGGGACCTTCGCGCCGACCGGCTTCCCGGGGGTGATCACCGCCTTGGCGACGTGGGCCTCCTCGCGGTAGCCGGCGAGGAGGGGCTCCGCCTCCACGGCGTTGTTGGTGAGCTGGGACGCGGCGTCCGACTCACCCTTCGCCCACGCCGTGAGGAACTTCTCCGAGGCGTCCGCGATCTCCTTCTCGGTGACCGGGCCCGTCTTCACCTCGCCGGAGGCGGACGTGGTGTCCGCGCTCCCGTCCCCGCCGCTGTTGAGCGCGTCCAGGACGTTGTACGCCCCGTAACCCGCCCCGCCGAGCACCACGACGAGCACTCCGCCGACTATCCCTGCCTTCGCTCCACTGCGCATTCCCGCGGTCCCCCTCCCCAGGAGCTCCCGTTGAACGTGTTCAACGGGATACTGCCCGGCACCCTACGGGACGGTGGTTGAAGCCGGGACGGTTGTTACCGGAACGCGATACGGGTCGGCGCGAAGCCGCTCGTAGCCGGACGGGGCCACTTTGCCGACAAAGGCAAACTTCGCGGGGAGTGGCACTGGTGCGTCCGGCAGGGCTTCAGCGCCGCTGGAGGCGGTGGTACCGCACCGCGAGCGCGACGGCCGCGACGCTGATCAGGGTGGCGAGCGCCGGGTGCAGGTCCTTCGACAGGCTCGGCGCGCGGTCGGGCCCGATCGCCCAGGCCACGAGGCCGCCCGCGTAGAGCCCCGCGACGGCCGCGGCCCACCAGCGCAGGGCGCGCAGGCGGGCGTCGCGGAACACCGCGACGGTGAGCACGACGACGGGCGCGACGGCGACCATCGCGAACTGCCCGACGATCAGCACCGGGACGGCCCACGCGGAGACGACGACGGACCGCGCGCGGGCGGGCCGGACGGGCTGGGCGGTGAGGGTCGACATGGTGGGGCTCCTTCTGGGTGGGGTGGAACACGGCCGGTAAGTGGCTGGTCACTCACTCGGAAGGTCGAAGGAAAGGGTGCCGCGCCTGGCCGGAGCAGGGCACCGCGATGGGGGGCGCCGGCTTTCGGAGCAGGCATCTCGAGGTGGCGGCAGATCCCCGACGGCCAGTCGGCCGTGGCCGAGGCGCAGCCCTCCGGCGTACGGCCGGCCCTCCGCTCCTGTGCCACCGGCATCGAACCGGGCGCGCTGCCCGTCAAACCGGTCTATCTGGGCTGCCCGCCCCGCCGGACGGCGGGGGCGGACCTGCTGGACGGCGGCACGTGAGCAGCGGCTTCACGACCGGACGGCGAGGCGTTCGCGGCTGCGGTGTTCTTCATTTCTCCCGGCCGCCTACGCCGGGCTCCTGGTGCTGGTGCTGGTGGGGGCGGTGGTGGAGTCGCTCCTGCGGCAGGTCATTCGGCGTTCTCCGGGGCGGTGGGGTTCCAGGCTCCGGCGGGGAGGCCGGACTGGCGGAGAAGGTCGGCGAGGTTGTAGGTGTCGGTGAGGTGCCGGATCTTGTCGCCCTTGAGGTCCATGATCGTGACCGCGGGCACGGTGAAGGACTTGCCGGTGGCGGGGTAGTCCTTGGTGAAGGCGCCGGTTTCGGTGCCGGAGAACTTCCAGCGGACCGCGATCCTGTCGCCGTCGCGGAAGGCGTCGACGATGTCGGCGCGGGCGTCCCCGATGGTCTGTGCGGTCATGGTGACCCAGTCCGCTACGCCTTTGGTGCCGCGCATGGTGCCCTGGAAGGCGTTGTCCTGGTAGACGCCGTCCTTGGTGAACAGGGCGGCCATCTTCTGCGGGTCGGAAGAGTTCCACGCCTCGGCCCAGGCGGTGACCACGGGAGGAATCCCGGCGTCGTGCCGGTCGGATGCCGCCTGCGCCTTGCCGCCGCCTTCGGTCTGTGCGGCCCCGGCCGATGCGGGGGCCGCCTTCTGGTCGGCGTCGTTCTGGCCCGAGCACGCGGTCAGCATGACGGCAGCCGCCGTGACGGCCACTGTGGTGATGATGCTGGTGCGGATACGGCGTGCGGCGGCGTTCACGGATTCTCCTGCGGATTCATGGTGCTGGGGGACCTGCGTCGGGCCGCCCTCATTAACCTTACGACTGTAAACATACAGCAATAACCTAACGCTTGTGAACTCGCGATGCAGAGTCAGGTGCCGGGGTGACGTTCGCCCGGTCCCAGCGGGTGGTTTCCCGCTGGTGCGAGGGCGGATGAACTCGTCGCGTGCCGGCCAGTGGGAAAGGGGGGAGCCTGTGTCTGCGGGGCCTGCTGCCGGACGGGCGGCGGAAGCCGATGCGGCCGATGGCCGGCCGGCCCGGTGCGGACCGTCAGCGGTCACGGCAGTTCATGACGTCGTCGACCTGGCCGGGCCCATGCCCTGCGGATCAAGGGCGAGATGACCGCCCGTGCCGAGTCGGCCGTGCCGCACCAGCCGCACCACGGCGGGCCCGGACCCGGGGTTGTCGTAGGTGCCTCGAACCTGCCGGGTACCTCCTCCGCTGGTTCCGGCCCGGACCCGGGCCGTCCGTGGGCCGTCCGAAGGCGCCTGGCGCCCGCCGACAGCCACCACTGACGACGAAGAGGGCGCGGCCAATGGC
>NZ_JBHJQP010000149.1:0-20585 GCF_042262625.1 Streptomyces sp. NPDC056347
AGGTCAAGGCGGCGACCACCGACTGCGTCAACACGCTCTTCAAGCTCCAGGGCCAGGACGGCTACAACGCCTTCCGCGAGGACCAGATGGTCACCGTCGCCGACGCCATGCGCGACGCGTCGGCCTCGTACCCCGGTGACAGCAGCACCGGCATGCCGCAGCTGATCCTCTTCCTGCGGGCCGGCTACTACGTGCAGTACTACGACCCCGACACCGTCGGGCAGTACGGTCCGCGTCTGAAGACGGCCATCCAGGGCGCGCTGGACGGATTCTTCAACTCCTCGCACGCCTACGACGTCACCGACGCCAACGGTGAGAGCCTTTCCGAGGCGATCATCCTGGTCGACAGCGCCGAGCAGAACGCCCGTTACCTGAACGTCGTCAAGAAGATGCTGGCCGACTACGACGCGTCGTACAACGACTCGTGGTACATGGTCAACGCCGTGAACAGCGTGTACACGGTGATGTTCCGCGGCCACCAGGTGCCCGAGTTCATCACCGCCATCGAGGCCGACCCCAGCGTGCTGACCTCGCTGCACGACTTCGCCGCGAACCACCTCGACCTGCTGGGCACCAAGAATTCGTTCCTGGCCGCCAACGCGGGACTCGAACTCGGCCGATTCCTCAAGGAGGACTCGCTGCGCGCCAAGGCGAGCCCGCTCGCGGCCGACCTGATGAGCAAGACCTCCATCGACGGCCCCACCGCCGCGCTCTGGGTCAACCTGGCCAAGATGGTCGACGCCTACGACAAGGACAACTGCGCGAAGTACGGTGCCTGCGACCTCGCGGAGCGTCTGGAGAAGGCCGTCCTGCCGGTGAAGCACACCTGCAGCGACAGCATCACCATCCGGGCGCAGGACATGACCGCCGAGGAGCTGGCGGCCAGCTGTACCAGCCTGAACAACCAGGACGCCTACTTCCACGAGGTGGCCCGGGACAACGGCGCGGTCGCCGATGACAACAACAAGACCATCGAGGTCATCGCCTTCGACTCGAGCGCCGACTACCAGACCTACGCCGGCGTCATCTTCGGCATCGACACCAACAACGGTGGCATGTACCTGGAGGGCGACCCCAAGGCCGTGGGCAACCAGCCCCGGTTCATCGCCTACGAGGCGGAGTGGGCCCGTCCCGACTTCCAGATCTGGAACCTCAACCACGAGTACACGCACTACCTCGACGGCCGGTTCGACATGTACGGCGACTTCGAGGCCGGAATGACCACGCCGACCGTCTGGTGGGTCGAGGGCTTCGCTGAGTTCGTCTCGTACTCCTACCGCAAGCTCAACTACGACGATGCCATCGCCCAGGCCGCCAACCGCACCTACCGCCTGAGCACCCTTTTCGACACCACCTACGACAACGCCGACCAGACCCGTGTCTACAACTGGGGCTACCTGGCCGTCCGTTACATGCTGGAGTCGCACCGCTCGGACGTGGACACCCTGCTCGGTCTCTACCGCAAGGGCGACTGGGCCGGTGCCCGCACCCTGCTCACGTCGACCATCGGCAGCCGCTACGACTCCGACTGGGACACCTGGCTGACCGCCTGCGCGGCCGGCGCCTGCGGCGGCGGGTCCACCACCCCGCCCGGTGAGATCACCGAGTGCAAGGCGGCCGACACCCGGATGCTGGACAAGAACTGCTCGCGCAGCAACCTCAAGGCAGTCAAGGGTGACTACGCCTACCTGGCCGTCGTCATCCCGGCCGGCACCACCCAGCTGAAGATCACCGCCACCGGTGGCACGGGTGACGCCGACCTCTACTACAGCGACAAGGAGTGGGCCACCACCAAGGTCTTCACCGACAAGTCCGTCGGCGCGGGCAACGAGCACACCCTGACCATCAACAACCCGGCTCCGGGTTACCACTTCATCAGCCTCTACGGCACCGAGGCCTTCGACGGAGCCAAGGTGACCACCGAGTTCTGATCCCCGCGACCCCCATGGTGCCGGTCGGCCGAGTGATGATCCCGCTCGGCCGACCGGTGCCTTTGTGCGCTTCGGGGACACGGCCCCCGGTCACGGTCCGGGGGTCACACCAGCCGCACCGTCCCCGGCCCGTCGTTGCGCAGGATCTCCACGATCTGCTCGAAGAGCGTCGGACCGCGCCCCAGGAGGGCCTCGTCGAGCCGGTGACGGAGCGCCGCCCGGTTGCTGGGATGGGCCCGCTCCAGGCTCCGCCGCAGCTGGCGGGCCGTTTCCTCGTGGCCCAGGGCCCGCGCGGAAGCCGTGTGGTCCCGCCACTCGAAGACGTAGTCGCCGTCCTGCGGGGTGCCCATGCCGCCGTGCAGGCAGTCCGCGAGGGCGTCGAGATTGCGGCCGAAATATCCGCCCGTGCCGTTCACGGCCTCGCCGATCACGTCCCAGAACCGGTCCAGGCCGGTGACCCGGGCGCCGTCGATCACATACGTCACGGTCATGGGGGGAGCGTACAAGTCGCCGGGTACGCGGGCCGCCCGCCGCACCCGCGTGTGATCCGCGCCGCAGGTGGGGGTCTGCGGCGCGGATCGGTCCCGAGGAGCAGGGCTTCAGCAGCCCTGGTCGATCAGACGGAACGTGGCGTAGTGGTCAGCGGTGTAGTAGTCCTCCTGCGCCTTCTTGCCGGTCACGATCCGCCGCGCACCGCGCGTCGGGGAGCCGGGGGTGATGACCGTGTACTCGTGGTAGTAGCCGGTGCTCTGGCCGGGCAGGACACCTTCGCGGTTCTGGAAGACCACACCGTCCTGCGAGTACGGGAACGGGCCGCCCGCGTCGATCAGGTCCAGCGTGTCGTGGGCCTGCGAGGGCAGCGCCGTGTAACAGACGCTGCCGACCGCGGTGACCTGGAAGAGGGACGAGAGGGAGGAAGCGGCGACCGGTGCGGCGGTCGCGGCGCCTGCCGTGGCGGCCGGGGCGCCGACGAGGAGGACGGAGAGAAGGGCGGTCGCGCCGCCGAGCGTGGTGATCCGTGGGGGGATTCGCATGGCACCCATGATGACGCGCGTAGACAGGGTGGCGTCAACGTCGGTCGATGTGAATTTTTTGGGAGTTAACCCGGGAGGAGGAATTGTGTCGAGCGAATGTCCGATGCCTCTCCGGCCGACTGCGAGCCGCTGTCCGCTTGTTGATGAATCGACAAGCGTGATGGCCCGTCAGCGGGGCATGCATCCCGTGGACATGTTCCGGGCAAGGACGACGACCGAGGGCGACCGGCGGGCAACGACGACCGAGAACGACCGACGGACGGCGATGACCGGGAACGACCGGCGGACGACGAGGAACAGGAGGCGATTCACTGTGCGGGCGGGGGAGCCGATGGGATGTCAGGGCGAATCCGATTCCATGACGGGCGGGGAGCCGCGAGAACCGGGGACGAAGGGCCGGGGCCCGGTCACCTTACGGCGCAGACTGGCCCACACCGACCTTGCGGCCGTGAGCGAAGTACGCGGAGCGCTGCGGGAGTTCCTGCGCTACCGGTGGCGCGACGAGTCGGCCTCGGTGGCCGAACTGCTGCTCAGCGAACTGGTGACCAACGCGCTGATCCATACCGCGTACGGCGCGGTCGTCACCGCGAGCGTGGCCCCCGCCGGGCTGCGCGTGGAGGTGCGGGACTTCGTCTCCGGGCTGCCCCTGCCGTACGTACCGGACGCCGACGACGGTACGCACGGCCGCGGGCTGTTCCTGGTGGAGAGCCTCGCGGACTCCTGGGGGATCAGTCCCCACGCGCTGGGCAAGGTCGTCTGGTTCGAGCTGGACGCCGAAAGGCCCTGACGGGCCGGCGGGGCCGGGCCGTCAGGGCCTTCCGCTCGCGGATCGGCCGGACGTTCAGCCGAACTGCTGCTCCAGGTCCTTCAGCTTCTGCTCCAGCGAGTCGAGCCGGGGCAGTGCCTGGGTGTCGTCCTCGGCGGTGAGGTCGACGGTGACGGGTTCATCCTTGCCGCGCTCCGGGGTGGCGCCCGGACCCGGACCGGGGCCCGGACCCGTCACGGCCTGCAAGGACGGCCGGGGGCGCAGAGGCAGTTGCCCCGGCTCGGATATGGCGGGCTCCACGGCCGGCGGTGCGGTGCCCGCCGTGGAGGTGATGGCCTGGACGTCCACCGGGTCGGCGGCGGCTCGGCCGACCCGGTTCCAGGCCCGGTTCTGCCGGTTCAGGGCCTTGATGTGGGCCCGGTCCAGCTTCTCCTGGTCCTTCCGGCGCAGACGGTTCTGCTCCTTCTCCCGCCGGTCCTCGCGGACCTCGTCGACCGCCTCGTCGAGGGTGCGTACGTTCTCCAGGAGCATCAGCGACCAGGCGCCGAAGGTCTCCCGGGGCGCGCGCAGCCACCGCACGATCCGGATCTGCGGCAGTGGGCGGGGCACCAGGCCCTGCTCGCGCAGCGCGGCCCGGCGGGTCTGCTTCAGGGCCCGGTCGAAGAGCACGGCCGCCGAGAGCGACATCCCCGCGAAGAAGTGCGGAGCGCCCGCGTGGTCGATCCCGCGCGGGGCGTGCACCCAGTTGAACCAGGCGGCGGCGCCCGCGAACGTCCACACCAGCAGGCGTGAGCCGAGCGCCGCGTCGCCGTGGCTCGCCTCGCGCACCGCGAGCACGGAACAGAACATGGCCGCGCCGTCGAGGCCGAAGGGGACCAGGTACTCCCAGCCGCCGGAGAGCCCGAGATTCTGCTCGCCGAAGCCGACGAGCCCGTGGAAGGAGAGTGCGGCGGCGACCGCCGCACAGCAGAACAGCAGGACGTACGAAGCGCTGGCGTACAGGGCTTCCTTGCGTCTGCGCCGCTCCTCGCTGCGTTCCCAGGTGTCGTCGGCCGCGGACGTGTCAGCGGTGCGCCTGCCGCGTGCGACCACCGCCACCGCCGCCAGGACTCCCACGAGCAGCACGGCGCCCGGAAGCAGCCAATTCAGCGATATGTCGGTCAGTCTCATGCGCGGTCCCTTGCGTCGCGTTAGGGCATTTCGGGCGCAATGATTGCTCAAACCCCGTCGTGCGCAGGGGGTTTCGGGGCAAGAGAACGCCATCGGGTCGATGCGACGCGCGGTTGACCGGGAGTGGTTCGAATGTCCTTGCGCGAAGGGGCAATTGAGTTCGATTGCCGCCATGCATGCGAGGGATGCGGTTCAGGGAACCGGCGTCAACTTCCGTACCCGGTCGGCGTCGCAGGTGCGCGGGCAGGTGACACAGGTGTCCTCGGGGCGCAGCGTGTAGAAGAGGCAGCAGCTCGCCCGGTCGCGGGTGGGCAGCGACTCGCCGTCCGGCCCCGTCAGGTCGCGGAAGCCCGCGGTGCCCACGAACGGCTTCGCGGTGCCCGGCAGCAGCGCCTCCAGCTCGGTCATGGCCCGGCGCTCCTCGCCCAGCAGATGGGCGATGTACCAGAGTCCTTCGACGATCTCGTCCGTCGCCATGCCCCACAGGGCGCGCCTGCCGCGCCGCATCCGGGGGCCGAAGCCGTCGAGCACCGGGCCGATGTGTTCGGCCACCGCCGCGAGCACCTCCGCCCGCAGCGCCGCCTCGTCGGCCACCACCCGGGCGCCCGGCAGCGCGGCGGCCGGATCGCCGGGCAGGCAGGTGAACTCCCGCACCCGGAAGGCCATGCGGCCCAGTGTCCGGTGGAACGCCACGTCCGCCACCGGGACCCGGGGCACCCGCCGGTACAGGAACCACGGCACCGTCACCAGGAGGCAGGCGGGCCAGGCGTAGCGGTGCAGCCCGAAGCTGGCCACCACGTCCGGCCGGGGCTCCTGGCCGTAGTCCCGCACCACCTGGTCGTGGTCCCAGGCGAGGAAGGCGTCCAGGGCGGCGCCGCCCTCGGCGAGCTCGGCCGCGCCCACCCAGCCGGTCGTGCCGGGAGCGCTCTCGCCGTCGTCCAGCACCTGGGCGCGCAGGCCGGGGAAGGCCTCGGCCAGGCGGGCGTACGCGTCCGTCACGGCGGACGCCGCGGTGCGGGGGGACGCGGACGGCGTGGCGTCGCGGAGCGCGGACGCGGCGGTGCCGGGAAGCAGGGCGGGGAGGGTCATGCAGGACCACCGAATCGCGATCGTTTGCAGGTTAGCCTTACCTTACCCGAACGGATCGATGTTTGAACTGCGGCCTTGTGCGCCTATCGTGCACACCTGGCAGGGCGCGCGCGAGTCACGCCCGCGGCAGGCCGGGGAGGTCCGAGTGGAGCAGGGCGGAGCAGGCGGGGCGGCGTACGGAGCCGCCGTGCCCCCGGCCGGCCCGGCGGCGGCCGTCCGGGTGCCCGAGCAGGCGCGTGGTGAGCACACCCACGGCGAGCGGCCCGCGCCGCGCCCGGCGGTGCGGCGGCACTCGGTGCGCGGCCAGATCCTGGAGGCGCTGCGCGCGGCCCTGGCCGACGGCCGGCTGGAGCCGGGCGAGGTCTACTCCGCCCCGGCCCTCGGCGTCCGGTTCGGGGTCTCCGCCACACCGGTGCGCGAGGCGATGCAGCAACTCGTCGTCGAGGGCGCCGTCGAGGTCGTACCGAACCGGGGGTTCCGGGTCTCCCGGCGCGAGCCGCGCGAGCTGGCCGAGCTGGCCGAGGTGCGGGCCCTGGTCGAGGTCCCGGTGATACTGCGGCTGGCCCGCACCATGCCGCCCGTCACCTGGTGCTCCCTGCGCCCGCTGGCCGAAGCCGCGGTGGCCGCGGCCGCGGCCGGTGACCGGGCGGGCTACGCGGAGGCCGACCGGGCCTTTCACGCCGCGGTCCTCGCGCTCGGCGGGAACGAGCAGCTGGTGGCGGTCGCCGACGACCTGCACCGCCGTTCCCAGTGGCCCCTGCGGGCCGACCCCGCCACCCGCCGGGCCGACCTGCTCGCGGACGCCGCCGAGCACACCGCGCTGCTCGACGCGCTGATCGCCCAGGACCTGCCCGTCGTACAGGCGCTCGTCCGCGAGCACTTCCACGGCACCGGGGGCTGACCGGGCTCGGCTACCGCCCCCGGGAAGCCTCCGGAAGCCTTCGGAAGCCCCGCTCAGTTCGCCCCGGCCGTCTTCGGCGGCGGGTCCAGATACGGTGCCAGCCAGGTCGGCACGCCGCCCAGGAGCCGGAACAGCCGCCCCGCCTCGGCGCGCAGCCTGCCCGCCGCCTCCGGCTCCGGCTCGGCGTCCGCGAGGGCGATCAGGGCCGGGGCCGTACCGATCAGATAGCCCAGCTCCTCCCTGATCCGCAGGCACTCCGCGAAGCCGTGCCGGGCCTCCGCCAGCTCCCCCTCCCGCAGCGACAGCAGGGCCAGATGGCGCCAGGTCGAGGAGAGCAGCAGCGTGTCGCCCCGGGCGGTGGCCCCGGCGTGTGCCCGGCGGTACGCGGCGCGGGCGGCCTGCGGCGAGTCGGCGATGTTATGCGCGATCAGGCCCCGCCGGAAGTCCAGCAATGGGCGGGCGGCCGCGGACGGGGCGAGCAGGGCGGCGGCCCGGCTCAGCGCGACACTCGCCTCGTCGGCCCGGTCCCGTACCCCGAGGAGTGTCGAGGCGTACGCCAGGTGGCCGCGCTCGCAGGCGGCGCTGCCGCGTTCGTCGTCGTCGTGGGCCAGCGCCTCCGCGGTGCGCAGCGCGTCCTCGGCGTCCGTCCAGCCCTGCCCGGTGTACAGGCACCGCTCCGTCAGCAGCGCGGTGCGCTGGAGGGCCGCGGCCGGATCGGTGGCCGCGGCGGGTTCGAGCAGCGCGGCCGCGTCCGTCCAGCAGGCGCGTGAACGCAGCCGCCACACCGCTGTCTGGAGCGGCGGATCGTCATCTGCTGTCGTTCCGGAACCAGACTTGGCGGTATGCGCCACCGTTGCCCTCCCCGAGCGCGCCATCGAGCTGTGTTGGGTCTGGGCGGAATCTCAGCACGGATCCACACGCGGGGCCAAGAGGTCGTTCGATCTCAGGTGAAAGATTTCACAAACGGCGGGAGGGCCCAACTGCCCTGCCGGAGCCCGGAATCAGCTCATACGCAGGGCGAGGAAGAAATCGAGCTTGTCCTCCAGCCGCGAAAGGTCACGGCCCGTCAACTGCTCGATTCGCCCGACCCGGTAGCGCAGTGTGTTGACGTGCAGATGCAGCCGGGCCGCGCAACGGGTCCAGGAACCGTCGCAGTCCAGGAACGCCTCCAGGGTCGGGATCAGCTCCGCGCGGTGGCGCCGGTCGTAGTCCCGCAGCGGGTCGAGCAGGCGTGCGGTGAACGCGCGCCGCACGTCGTCCGGTACGAACGGCAGCAGCAGCACGTGCGAGGCCAGCTCGTGGTGCCCGGCCGCGCAGACCCGTCCGGGGCGCGCCGCCGCCACCCGGCGGGCGTGCCGGGCCTCCTCCAGCGCGCCGCGCAGCCCCTCGGGCGAATGCACGGCCGCGCTGACGCCCAGGGTCAGCCGGCCGTCGTCGGCGAGACCGGCCGAGAGCGGTTCGCGGACGGCGGCCAGCAGCACGTCGGCGTGGAGCGCCGGACCGGCCTGTGACCCGTCGCGCGCCGTGTCCGGACCGGCGTCCTGGGGAGACGGGACGGCGGGCAGCGGTACGAGCGCGACCGCCTCCTCACCCGTATGGGCGACCGCGATCCGGTCGGCCGAATCGGGGCCGGTGACCGCCGGGTCGACCAGGATCTCCTCCAGCAGCGCCTGGGCGACCGGACCGCCCGCGATCGCCTCGGACGGGCCCGCCGGGGTGCCCGTGCCGGGCCGCGCCTCCGTCTCGCCCCACTCGACCCGGGCCACCACCACCTGCCACTGCGGCGCGGCCCCGAGCCCCGGCAGCAGCACCGGGGCGGCGACCCGCAGCCTGGCGGCGATCTCGGCGGGCGGGGCGCCCGTCTGCACCAGCTCCAGGACCTCCTGGGCGAGCCTGCGGCGTACCGTACGGGCCGCGTCGCGCCGGTCCCGCTCCACGGCGATCAGCTGGGTGACGCCCTGGAGCAGGTCGAGCCGGGCCGGGGGCCAGTCCCCGGCGTCCGCCTCGACGGCCAGCAGCCAGTCCGAGAGCACCGACTCGCGCACGTCCCGGGAGGCCGGAAGGGCGCCGCGGCCGGTGTTCCGGACCGGGAAGAGCGAATACGTGGCACCGTCGACCACGGCCCGGTGCGGGGCGCGGCGGCCGGTGCGGGTGGCGGCCAGGTGGTGGCCCGCCAGCGCGGCGCCGACCGGCCCCGGCAGCGGCGTGCCGCCCGCGCCCGCGATCTGCCGGCCGGTGGGGGAGAGCACCCAGGCGCGCAGGTCGAGGTCGGAGCCGAGCAGATCGAGCACCACCTCGGGCCCGCCGCCCGCCGGGCCCGAGGTCATCAGCCTGCGGTGCCGGTCCACGACCGCGGCCAGATCACCCGCCCGCTCCCCGGACACCTGCCGCACCACGTGCTCGGTGATCGTTGCGAACGCGACGGTCTCGTGCACGGCGAAGAGCGGCAGCCGGTGCCGCGCGCACGCCTCCACCAGATCGCCCGGAACGTCCCCCAGCTCCGCCTCGCCCGCCGCGAGCGCCGACACCCCGGCACCTGCCAGGATGCGGACGAACGGCTCCGAATCCGCCGCGCCCCGGCGCCAGGCCAGGCCGGTGAGGACCAGCTCGCCGCCCGACAGATAGCGGCTGGGATCCCGCAGGTCCGTGGTCATCACGCCACGGACCGAGCGGTCCAGCTCGTCCTCCCCGCCGAGCAGCCGCAGGCCCAGCGCGTCGGTCTCCAGCAGTGCGCGCAGCCGCATCTCGTCGCCGCCGATCTCTTTCGTTGGTGGGGGTGAAAACTGGGTATTGCGGTGAGGTCGCAGACCTCCGCCATTCGTTCGAATCTACAAGACGAGGAGATCGAGCAGCCAACTCCTTCATGGTTTCGGTGACTGCACCGGGCCGGACACGCCTTGTGTACTGGGTCACACACCGCGTCAACACAGCAGGATCGCCCTGCCCAGGGCCGGCCGCACCCCGTCCCGGTGAACGACCCGATTGAGAAGAAGAGAGCCACTCATGGACTTCCTTCGCCCCGCAAGCTGGGAGGAGGCGCTCGCCGCCAAGGCCGAGCACCCGACGGCCGTGCCCATCGCGGGTGGCACCGATGTGATGGTGGAGATCAACTTCGACCACCGGCGGCCCGAGTACCTCCTGGACCTGAACCGCATCGACGAACTGTCCGAGTGGGAGGTGGGCCCGCAGACCGTGCGGCTCGGCGCCTCCGTGCCCTACAGCCGCATCATGGAACATCTGCGCGCCGAACTCCCCGGGCTCGCACTCGCCTCGCACACCGTGGCCTCGCCCCAGATCCGCAACCGCGGCGGAGTGGGCGGCAACCTCGGCACCGCCTCGCCCGCCGGGGACGCCCACCCGGCGCTGCTCGCCGCGGGCGCCGAGGTCGAGGCCGTGTCCGTACGCGGCACCCGGATGATCCCGATCGACGCCTTCTACACCGGCGTCAAGCGCAACGCCCTGGAACCGGACGAGCTGATCCGGGCCGTGCACATCGAGAAGGCCGACGGACCGCAGCAGTACTCCAAGGTCGGCACCCGCAACGCGATGGTCATCGCCGTCTGCGCCTTCGGCCTCGCCCTGCACCCCGGGACCCGCACGGTGCGCACCGGCATCGGCTCGGCCGCCCCCACCCCCGTACGGGCCAAGGAGGCCGAGGAGTTCCTGAACGCCGCGCTGGAGGAGGGCGGCTTCTGGGACAACCGCAGGATCATCACCCCGTCCGTCGCCCAGCAGTTCGCCGCGCTCGCCGCCGGTGCCTGCAACCCCATCGACGACGTGCGCGGCACCGCGAGCTACCGCCGCCACGCCGTCGGCATCATGGCCCGCCGCACCCTCGGCTGGGCCTGGGAGTCGTACCGCGGCAACGGCCGCAGCACCGAAGGAGCCGCCTGATCATGCGCGTCAATTTCACGGTCAACGGCCGCAGGCACCAGGCGGACGACGTCTGGGAGGGCGAGTCCCTGCTCTACGTGCTCCGCGAGCGGATGGGCCTGCCCGGCTCCAAGAACGCCTGCGAACAGGGCGAATGCGGCTCCTGCACGGTCCGCCTGGACGGTGTGCCGGTCTGCTCCTGCCTGGTCGCGGCGGGACAGGTGGAGGGCCGCGAGGTCGTCACCGTCGAAGGCCTCGCCGACTTCGCCGCCCACCGCGCCGAGCAGCACCCGGGCGGCGGCTGCGCCCCCGGTGCCTGTGGCACCGCGCTCGACCGGGCCCGGCAGTGGCAGGCCCGCCCGACCGGTGAGGACGGCCGGGAATCCGGCGAACTCTCCCCGATCCAGCAGGCGTTCATCGACGCCGGGGCCGTCCAGTGCGGCTTCTGCACCCCGGGTCTGCTGGTCGCCGCCGACGAACTGCTGGAGCGCAACCCGCAGCCCTCCGACGCGGACATCCGCGAGGCGCTCTCCGGCAACCTCTGCCGCTGCACCGGCTACGAGAAGATCCTCGACGCGGTCCGCCTGGCGGCCGCCCGAGCGGAAGAGGCGGTCTGACCATGGGCGTCACCGGCAACCCCACCAGCATCAACCAGGGCAGCCGCACCAAGGGAGGCATCGGCGAGTCCACCCTGCGCCCCGACGGCATCCTCAAGGTCACCGGCGAATTCGCGTACTCCTCCGACATGTGGCACGAGGACATGCTCTGGGGCCACACCCTGCGCTCCACCGTCGCCCACGCCGAGATCGCCGCCATGGACATCGCGGAGGCCCTCGCCACCCCCGGCGTCCACGCCGTGCTCACCTACGACGACCTGCCGAGCACGGTGAAGAACTACGGCCTGGAGATCCAGGACACCCCCGCGCTCGCCCACGGCAAGGTCCGCCACCACGGCGAACCGGTGGCGCTCGTCGCCGCCGACCACCCCGAGACCGCCCGCCGCGCCGCCGCGAAGATCCGGATCGACTACCGCGAACTGCCCGTCGTCACCGACGAGGCCTCCGCCACCGGTCCCGGCGCGGTCCTGGTCCACGAGAACCGCGACGACCACCACGCCGGGCACGTGCCGCACCCCAACATCGTCCACCGCCAGCCCGTCGTCCGCGGCGACGCGGACGCGGCGGCGGCCCGCGCCGATGTCGTGGTGAGCGGCGAGTACGTCTTCGGCATGCAGGACCAGGCCTTCCTCGGCCCGGAGTCCGGGCTCGCCGTGCCCGCCGAGGACGGCGGCGTCGACCTGTACGTCGCCACCCAGTGGCTGCACGCCGACCGGCGCCAGATCGCCCCCGTCCTCGGCCTGCCCGAGGACAAGGTCCGCATGACGCTCTCCGGCGTCGGCGGCGCCTTCGGCGGCCGCGAGGACCTGTCGATGCAGATCCACGCCTGCCTGCTCGCCCTGCGCACCGGCCGGCCGGTGAAGATGGTCTACAACCGCTTCGAGTCCTTCTTCGGACACGTCCACCGCCACCCGGCGAAGCTCTGGTACGAGCACGGCGCCACCCGGGACGGCAGGCTCACCCACATGAAGTGCCGCATCGTGCTCGACGGCGGGGCGTACGCCTCCTCGTCCCCGGCCGTGGTCGGCAACGCCGCCTCGCTCGCCGTCGGCCCGTACGTCGTCGACGACGTCGACATCGAGGCGATCGCGCTCTACACCAACAACCCGCCGTGCGGCGCCATGCGCGGCTTCGGCGCGGTCCAGGCCTGCTTCGCCTACGAGGCCCAGATGGACAAGCTCGCCGCCGGACTGGGCATGGACCCCGTCGAGTTCAGGCGCCTCAACGCCATGGAGCAGGGCAGCGTGCTGCCGACCGGGCAGGTCGTCGACTCGCCCGCCCCGGTCGCCGAACTGCTGCGCCGGGTCAAGGCCCGCCCGATGCCGCCCGAGCGCCAGTGGGAGGCGGCCGGCGAGCAGCCCGACGTACGGGCCCTGCCCGGCGGGCTCTCCAACACCACCCACGGCGAGGGCGTCGTACGCGGCGTCGGCTACGCCGTCGGCCTGAAGAACGTCGGTTTCTCGGAGGGCTTCGACGACTACTCCACCGCCCGGGTGCGCATGGAGGTGATCGCCGGCGAGCCGGTGGCGACCGTGCACACGGCCATGGCGGAGGTCGGGCAGGGCGGTGTCACCGTCCACGCCCAGATCGCCCGCACCGAACTCGGCGTCGCCCAGGTCACCATCCACCCGGCCGACACCCGGGTCGGCTCGGCCGGCTCCACCTCCGCCTCCCGGCAGACGTACGTCACCGGCGGCGCCGTGAAGCACTCCTGCGAGGCCGTCCGCGAGCGGGTCCTGGAGATCGGCCGCCGCAAGTTCGGCTCGTACCACCCCGCGTGGGCCACGGCCGAACTCCTCCTGGAGGGCGGCAAGGTCGTCACCGACGGCGGCGAGGTACTGGCCGACCTGGTCGACGTGCTGGAGGACGAGGCGGTCGACATCGAGCTGGAGTGGCGCCACCGGCCCACCGAGGCGTTCGACCTGCGCACCGGGCAGGGCAACGGCCACGTCCAGTACTCCTTCGCCGCCCACCGCGCCGTGGTCGAGGTCGACACCGAACTCGGCCTGGTCAAGGTCGTCGAACTGGCCTGCGCGCAGGACGTCGGCAAGGCGCTCAACCCGCTCTCCGTCCAGGGACAGATCCAGGGCGGCACCACCCAGGGGCTGGGGGTCGCCGTCATGGAGGAGATCATCGTCGATCCGAGGACCGCGAAGGTGCGCAACCCGTCCTTCACGGACTATCTGATCCCCACCATCCTCGACACCCCGACCATCCCGGTCGATGTGCTCGAACTCGCCGACGACCACGCGCCGTACGGGCTGCGCGGCGTCGGCGAGGCCCCCACCCTGTCGTCCACCCCGGCCGTCCTCGCGGCGATCCGGAACGCGACGGGGCTGGAGCTCAACCGGACGCCGGTCCGCCCGGAACACCTCACCGGCAGCTGAAGCACCCGCACCACCCGCCCCCGCGCGCCGGGCTCGCCGTACCCCTGTGGTGCGGCGAGGCCCGCCGCCGGGTGCCGTGTCACATTTCACCCTGCACGCATCGTTCGCCTCGGGCCGTCCCCCGGGTCGTGCCGCCAGCAGTCATCCCAAAACCCGCATGTCGCTTTCGTGTCGCGGGTGTCCCTGTGAACCTTGGGAGTCAGGCATCATGACCCAGCATTCAGTGGAGCCCAGGACCAGTGCACCGGACGCGGGCCCAGGCTCGCGCGTCCCGGCCGGAAGATCCTGGCTCGACCGGTACTTCCACATCTCCGAACGCGGCTCCACCGTCGCCCGCGAAGTGCGCGGCGGCATCACCACGTTCATGGCGATGTGCTACATCCTCCTGCTCAACCCGCTCCTGCTCTCCGGCCCGGACGCGGCGGGCCACCGGCTCGGCCACGCCGCGCTGATCACGGCGACCGCCCTGGCCGCCGCCGTCTCCACCCTGCTGATGGGATTCATCGGCAAGGTGCCCCTCGCCCTGGCCGCCGGGCTCTCCGTCTCCGGTGTGCTCGCCACCCAGGTGGCACCCCACATGACCTGGCCGCAGGCCATGGGCATGTGCGTGATGTACGGGGTGGTGATCGTGCTGCTGGTCGTCACCGGGCTGCGCGAGATCATCATGAACGCCATCCCGCTGGCCCTGAAACACGGCATCACCATCGGCATCGGGATGTTCATCGCGCTGATCGGCCTGGTCAACGCCGGGTTCGTCGGCAAGGGCGCCCCCGTCACCCTCGGCACGGGCGGACAGCTGACCGGCTGGCCCGTCCTGCTCTTCTGCGTCACCCTGCTGCTCGTCTTCATGCTCCAGGCCCGCAACGTACCCGGCGCGATCCTGATCGGCATCGTCGTCGGCACGGTCCTCGCGGTCGTCGTCAACGCGGTCACCGACATCAGCCCCGAGGCATGGGGCGGCAGCGCGCCCGAACTCCGGGGCAGCGCGGTCTCGTTGCCCGACTTCGGACTCTTCGGCCACGTCGAGTTCGGCGGCTGGGGAGAGATCGGTGCCATGACCGTCGGCATGAT
Source organism: Streptomyces sp. NPDC056347 (assembly GCF_042262625.1). NCBI lineage: Bacteria > Bacillati > Actinomycetota > Actinomycetes > Kitasatosporales > Streptomycetaceae > Streptomyces > Streptomyces sp. NPDC056347. The sequence goes on from NZ_JBHJQP010000149.1 coordinate 14,840, forward strand.
CGTCTTCACCCTGGTGCTGGCCGGCTTCTTCGACGCGATGGCCACCATCATCGGCGTCGGCACCGAGGCCGGGCTCGCCGACGACAAGGGCCGGATGCCGGGCCTGTCCAAGGCGCTGTTCATCGACGGCGCGGGCGGTGCGATCGGCGGTGTCTCCGGCGCCTCCGGGCAGACCGTCTTCATCGAGTCCGCGACCGGGGTCGGCGAGGGCGCCCGTACCGGCCTGTCGTCCGTGGTCACGGGCCTGCTCTTCGCGGCCGGGCTCTTCTTCACCCCGCTCGCCCAGATCGTGCCGGGGCCGATCGCCGCCGCGGCGCTGGTCGTGATCGGCGCGATGATGATGCAGAACGCCCGGCACGTGGACTGGGGCGACCGCTCCGTGGCCGTACCGGTCTTCCTGACCGTGGCCCTGATGCCGTTCACGTACTCCATCACCGCCGGTGTCGGAGCCGGGGTGATCGCCTTCGCCGCGATCAAGGCGGCGCAGGGCAGATTCCGCGAAGTGGGCGCGTTCATGTGGGTGTTGACCGCCGTGTTCGTCGTGTACTTCGCGCTCAGCCCGATCGAGAGCTGGGTCGGCGCCAAGTAACGGCCGGCGGATTCCGCCCGCCCCTTTGCATACCCGCAGAAGGAGAGACGCCATGCTGGACATCGCCGAGGAGCTCGACCGGTGGGCCGGGCAGGGACGCGACTTCGCCGTGGCCACCGTCGTGGCGGTCGGCGGCAGCGCACCCCGGCAGCCCGGGGCCGCGCTCGCCGTCGACCGGGACGGCACGGCGATCGGATCGGTCTCCGGCGGGTGCGTGGAGGGCGCGGTGTACGAGCTGTGCCGACAGGCGTTGGAGGACGGCACCACCGTGCTCGAACGGTTCGGCTACAGCGACGACGACGCCTTCGCCGTGGGGCTGACCTGCGGCGGCGTCATCGACATCCTGGTGACACCGGTCCGCGCGGACGACCCCGCGCGGCCGGTGTTCGCCGCCGCGCTCGCCGCCGCCGCACGGGGCACGGCGGCGGCGGTCGCCAGGATCACCGACGGACCGGCCGAACTCCTCGGCCGCCCCCTGCTCGTCCGCCCCGACGGCTCGTACGAGGGACATCTCGGCGGACACCCGGAACTGGACCGCACCGCCGCCGCCGACGCCCGCGCCCTGCTGGACGCGGGCCGCACCGGGACCGTCACCGTCGGCGCCGACGGTTCGCGCTGCGGCCGTCCGCTCACCCTGCTCGTCGAATCGAGCGTCCCCGCGCCCCGGATGATCGTCTTCGGGGCCATCGACTTCGCCTCGGCCCTGGTCCGGGCGGGCAAATTCCTCGGGTACCACGTGACACTGTGCGACGCCCGGCCGGTCTTCGCCACGAAGGCCCGCTTCCCCGAGGCCGACGAACTCGTCGTCGACTGGCCGCACCGCTACCTCGCGACGACCGAGGTCGACGCGCGCACCGTGCTGTGCGTCCTCACCCACGACGCCAGGTTCGATGTCCCGCTGCTGGAGCGGGCGTTGCGGCTGCCGGTCGGGTACGTCGGCGCGATGGGCTCGCGCCGCACCCACCTGGACCGCAACGAGCGGCTGCGCCGGGTCGGTGTCACCGAGCTCGAACTGGCCCGGCTGCACTCGCCGATCGGCCTCGACCTCGGCGCCCGCACCCCCGAGGAGACCGCGCTGTCGATCGTCGCGGAGATCGTCGCGGACCGGCGCGGCGGCAGCGGTGTTCCGCTCACCGGTGCGCACACCCCGATCCACCACGAGGCGTCCCCGCCCGCCGGGGCGGTCCCCGCAGTGGTCTGAGCCGCTTTCGGTTCCGGTCCACGACGGGCGGGTTGCCGCCACGGCGGCTTCACGCCAGGGCCCTACCCCACCGTAGCCACGGATTTGGCCCTTAGATCTGCTCCATGAATCCGACTCCCTCCTCCGCCCATGGCCGGGCGAGATCCGCGCGTGCGGGACGCAGAGCACTGCTCATAGCGACCTCGGTCGCGCTGGTGAGCGGCGCCCTGCTTCCCGCGGCGGGCGCCGCCACCGCCGCGCAGGGCACCCCCGGCCCCGCCGGACGCCAGGCCGCCGCCCCCGTCAAGGAGTACGACATCACCCTGCTCACGGGCGACGTCGTGCACTACACCGACGGCGTCGGCAAGCAGGACACCGTCACCGTGGACCGCCCCGACGGCGCGAACGGCGGAGTGCACGTCCAGCAGGCCGGTGACGACATCTACGTACTGCCCGACGAGGCCACCGCGCTGCTCGCCGCCGGGAAGCTGGACCGCAGGCTGTTCAACGTCTCCGCGCTCGTGAAGATGGGCTACGACGACAAGCGGTCCGGCGGCATCCCGCTCATCGCCACCTACCCGGCGGCGAAGGGCCGCGCACTGCCCGCCGCGCCGCGCGGCGCCAAGAAGGTCCGCAGCCTTCCCAGCATCAACGGCGCCGCGCTGAAGACGGACAAGGACACCGCCCGCACCTTCTGGAACGGTGTCACCGGCGCCCCCTCGGCCCGTTCGCTGGACGCCGGGATCGCCGAGCTCTGGCTCGACGGCCGGGTGGAGGCGGCGCTCAAGGACTCCGTCCCGCAGGTCAACGCCCCGCAGGCCTGGGCCGAGGGCTACGACGGCAAGGGCACCAAGGTCGCCGTCCTGGACACCGGCATCGACGCCACGCACCCGGACGTTAAGGACCGCGTGGTGGAGTCCCGGAGCTTCGTCCCCGGCGAGGAGGTGAACGACAAGCACGGTCACGGCACCCACGTCGCCTCCACGATCGCGGGCTCCGGAGCGGCCTCCGACGGCACCAACAAGGGCGTCGCCCCCGGCGCGGACCTGATCGTCGGCAAGGTGCTCAGCAACGAGGGCAGCGGCGCCGACTCCGGCATCATCGAGGCGATGGAGTGGGCGAAGGCCGAGGGCGCCGACGTCGTCTCCATGAGCCTCGGCTCCAGCGTCCCGGACGACGGATCCGACCCCATGTCGCAGGCCGTGAACGCGCTGTCCGCCGACGGCGGCCCGCTGTTCGTGATCGCCGCGGGCAACGCGTACGGCGCGGGCACCATCGGATCGCCCGGCTCGGCGGAGAAGGCGCTCACCATCGCCGCCGTCGACAAGCAGGACAACCGCGCGGACTTCTCGTCGATGGGCCCGCTGGTCAGGTCCTACGGCCTGAAGCCGGACCTCTCCGCACCGGGCGTCGACATCAACGCCGCGGCCTCGCAGTCGGTCCCCGGCATCGAGGGCATGTACCAGTCGATGTCCGGTACGTCGATGGCGACCCCGCATGTCGCGGGCGCCGCCGCCATCCTGAAGCAGCGCCACCCCGACTGGTCCGGCCAGCGGATCAAGGACGCGCTGATGAGCTCGTCCAAGCGGCTGACCGACTACACCCCGTACGAGCAGGGCACCGGACGGCTCGACGTGAAGGCGGCGGTCGACACCACGATCGAGGCCACCGGCTCCGTCGCGGTCGCCTCGTACGCCTGGCCGCACTCCCCGTCCGACCCGGTCGCCGAGCGGACCGTCACCTACCGCAACACCGGTGCGAAGGACGTCACGCTCGACCTGGCGACGGACACGGACTCCGACGCGTACACCCTCTCGACGAAGCGGCTCACCGTCCCGGCCGGTGCCACCGCCGAGGCCGTGCTCTCGCTGGACCCGTCGAAGGTGGCCAGCAACACGCAGTTCTCCGGCCAGATCCTCGCCAAGGACGCGTCGGGCACCGTCGTCGCCCACACCGGCTTCGCCCTGAACAAGGAGCAGGAGCTGTACGACCTCACGCTCAAGCTCCGCGACCGCGACGGCAAACCGATGGACGGCACCGTCGTCCTGGGCGCGCTGGGCGACCCGCAGCTCCAGCCCGTCGCGGTCTCCGGCGAGACCACGCTGCGGCTGCCGCCGGGCAACTACACCGCCTGGACGGCCGCGGACGTCGCCGGTGACCGGGCCGACTCGAAGGCGCTGGCCTTCCTCGCGGCCCCCGAGGTCATCCTCGGCAAGCCGACCACGGTCACCCTCGACGCCTCCAAGGCCCACAAGGTCTCGGTGCGCACGCCGAAGGAGACCGAGACCCGGCAGCTGCGGTACGACATGGCACGTACCGCACCGGACGGCACCGTCCAGCGCGACGCCTACCAGATCCCGATGATCTACGACCAGCTGTGGGCGAGCCCCACCGAGAAGGTCACCGAGGGCAGCTTCTCCTTCCTGACCCGCTGGCGGCAGGGCGAGAAGCTGATCGACCTGTCGGCCGACGGCCGTGACGTCCCGGTCACGGTGCAGAACGGCTCCCCGGTCGCCGAGGGCGGAACGCAGAAGCTCGCCACCGTATTCGCCGGCAACGGTGCCGCCGCCGACTACCGGGGCCTGGACGCCAGGGGCAAGGCGGTCGTCGTGCGCCGGAGCGACGCGGTCGCTCCCGCCGACCGGGTCGCCGCCGCGGTGGCCGCCGGTGCCCGGGCGCTGTTCGTCGTCAACGACGGCGACGGCGTCCTGATGGAGTCCTACGCCCCGTACGGCACCGAGACCGCGATCCCGGTCGCCGCCGTCCAGCGCCTGGCGGGCGGGAAGCTGATCGACGCGGTCCACCGCGGCGCCAAGGCGACGGTCACCCAGCGCAAGTTCGCCCGTTACGTCTACGACCTGGTCGACCGCCACGACGGCACCGTCCCGGACCGCACGCTGGCGTACGCCCCGTCCGCCCGTGAGCTGGCGAAGGTGGAGAACACCTTCTACGGCGAAAAGGACCGGCTCGGCGGCGGCTACCGCTACGACATCCCCGACTACGGTCCCGGCATCGGCTTCGAGGAGTACGAGAAGTTCCCCGGCACCCGCGAGGAGTGGGTCACCCCGCTGCCCGGCGCCTCCTTCTGGTACGAGAACCACTCGGTCCTCGGCGAGGACGGAGCGGAAGCCACCCTGGAGATGCGCAGCGGCGACCTGGACTACACGGCGGGACGCACCTACCCCGCCCAGTGGTTCGCCCCGATCGCCCGGCCGCGCCTGGGCACCGGCTACTGGGGTCCGTTCCGGTCCGTCTACAACGACATCCAGTTCAACATCACCCCGTGGACGGACTCCGGGGCCGGTCACTCGGGCGCCATGCCGAACGACGAGTACGACACCACCAGCACCGCCTTCTACCAGGGCGACACCCTGATCAAGAAGGTCGCCGGCCGGGCGGGCTACGCCTGGGACGTCTCGCCCGAGAAGCTGCCGTACCGCTTCGTGCTCGACTCCGCCCGGGACGCGGACGAGTGGAAGACCTCCGTCCGTACCCACACCGAGTGGAACTTCGTCTCCGGCGCCATGGACGAGAACGGCCCCTTCCAGGCCGACATCCCGCTGCTCCAGCTGGACTACCGGGTCGCCACCGACCTGGCCGGTGACGTGAAGGCCGGGGGCTGGACCGAGGTGGGTCTCTCCTCCGGGACGCAGGAGTGGCTGGACGGCGCGGTGAAGGCCACCGGGGCCTCGCTGTCGGTCAGCTACGACGACGGCAGGAGCTGGGAGCCGGTGCAGCTCCGCAAGGACGCGGCCGGTTCCTGGACCGCCCGGTTCAAGCCCGCCGCCAAGGCCGGCTCGTTCGTCTCGCTGAAGGCACACGCCGAAGCGGCCGACGGGCTGGGCGTCGACCAGGAGATCATCCGGGCCTTCGGCCTGAAGTGATCCGCCCGGACCCGCGGGGACGAGCCCGCCGGACCGGGACGAAGTGAACTGATCCGGCACGCTCCCGAGGCGGCCGCGCACCCCCTGACCGGG
>NZ_JBHJQP010000150.1:0-20553 GCF_042262625.1 Streptomyces sp. NPDC056347
TTGCCACCGGCCCCCCGCCCCCCCCGCCCCAACGGCCGGCTGTCTCAGGCCAACCCCCGCCTCCGCCCCGGACGGGTCGTGTTTCACGTGAAACACGACCTGCCCGGCAGGCCATCGCGGCGGTGGTCCGCTCCTTGAACCGGCCTGATCCGAACGAAACCTCAGACCCTAGTCCTGGGCGGCCCACCACTCCTTGAGCTTCTCGACCGCCTCGTCGTGCCCCATCGGCCCGTGCTCCAGCCGCAGCTCCAGCAGGAACGCATAGGCCTTGCCGATCACCGGGCCGGGACCGACACCCAGGGTCTTCATGATCTCGTTGCCGTTCAGGTCGGGGCGGATCGCATCCAGCTCCTCCTGCTCCTGCAGCTGCGCGATGCGCTCCTCCAGACCGTCGTACGTCCGGGAGAGCGCGGCGGCCTTGCGCCTGTTCCGCGTGGTGCAGTCCGAGCGGGTCAGCTTGTGCAGCCGTTCCAGCAGCGGACCGGCGTCGCGTACGTACCGGCGGACCGCGGAGTCCGTCCACTCCCCGTCACCGTAGCCGTGGAAGCGCAGATGCAGCTCCACCAGCTTCGAGACGTCCTTGACCATGTCGTTGGAGTACTTGAGCGCGGTCATCCGCTTCTTGACCATCTTGGCCCCGACCACCTCGTGGTGATGGAACGAGACGCGCCCGTCCTTCTCGAAGCGCCGGGTCCGCGGCTTGCCGATGTCGTGGAGGAGAGCGGCCAGCCGCAGGGTGAGGTCGGGGCCGTCCTTCTCCAGGTCGATCGCCTGCTCCAGGACGGTCAGCGAGTGCTCGTAGACGTCCTTGTGACGGTGATGCTCGTCACTTTCCAGCCGCAGGGCGGGGAGCTCCGGCACCACGTGCTGCGCCAGCCCCGTGTCGACGAGCAGGGACAGGCCCTTGCGGGGGTGCGAGGAGAGCAGCAGTTTGTTGAGCTCGTCCCTGACCCGCTCGGCGGAGACGATCTCGATGCGTCCGGCCATCTCCGTCATCGCGGCGATCACGTCGGGAGCGACGTCGAAGTCCAGCTGGGCCGCGAAGCGGGCGGCGCGCAGCATCCGCAGCGGGTCGTCGGAGAACGACTCCTCCGGCGTTCCGGGGGTGCGCAGGACGCGTGCCGCCAGGTCGTCGAGGCCGCCGTACGGATCGACGAACTCCTTCTGCGGGAGCGCGACGGCCATCGCGTTGACCGTGAAGTCCCGGCGCACGAGATCTTCCTCGATGGAGTCACCGTAGGAGACCTCGGGCTTGCGCGAGGTCCGGTCGTACGCCTCCGACCGGTACGTGGTGACCTCGATCTGGTAACCGTCCTTCTGCGCGCCCACGGTGCCGAAGGCGATCCCGACCTCCCAGACCGCGTCGGCCCACGGCCGGACGATCTTCAGGACGGCCTCGGGGCGGGCGTCGGTCGTGAAGTCCAGGTCGTTCCCGAGCCTGCCGAGAAGGGCGTCCCGGACGGAACCACCGACCAGCGCGAGACTGAACCCGGCGTCCTGAAAACGGCGAGCGAGGTCGTCGGCGACCGGGGACACCCGCAGCAGTTCACTGACTGCGCGGTGCTGCACCTGGGTCAGGGCACGGGAGCTGTCTTCATTGGCGTTCGACACAACAGAAAAGGGTACGTGCCCGGACCGGCCCGGTCGCCCTGGTTACGGCTCGCCCTGCGAGACTCTTCCGATCATGTAGCGAACTCCCCAGCACTTCACGCCCGCGTACATCGTTACCATGCGTGGACGCAACAACCGACAAGCATCGACACCAGCTGACGACGACGAGGGACGGGTAGGCGCGTGGCCGAGGCGGCACACAACCAGGGGATCGTTCCCTCTCCTGCCCGCCGGTGGCTGCGGCGCACGGCCGCCCTGGTCACCGGGGCACCTCTCCTCGCGGCGCTGCTGGCCGGACCTACCGCGTCCGCCGCTCCCGCCGGCAGCACAGCCAAGGCCCCCACCGGGTCCAGGACGGTGGATGTGTCCCTGAACACCCTGGCTCCGAGCGCTCCGGTCAAGGGGGACACCCTGACCGTCTCCGGCACCGTGACCAACCGGGGCAAGGACACCGTCACCGACGCCGAGGTCGACCTGCGGGTGGGCCCGAAGCTCGGCGGCCGGACGCAGATCGACAACACCGCCGCACGTACCGGCTTCGCCTTCGGCAGCGACCCCGCCCCGCTCGGCGGCAAGTACACGGTGAAGATCGCGAAACTCCGCTCCGGGATCAGCCAGGACTTCACGCTGTCCGTCCCGGTCGGCAAGCTCGGGCTCGGCGACGACGGGGTCTACCAGCTCGGTGTCTCCCTGTCGGGGCAGACCGCCCGGGCGCAGTACCAGCAGGTGCTCGGGATCGAGCGCACCTTCCTGCCCTGGCAGGAGGAGGAACGCGGCTCCAGGACGAAGCTCACCTATCTCTGGCCGCTCGTCGCGTCGGCCCATGTCACCGCCGAGACGGGTACCGACGATCAGCAGACGCCGGTGTTCGCGGACGACGGCCTGGCCGACGAACTGGCTCCCGGCGGGCGGCTGGAGCAGCTGGTCTCGCTGGGCAGCGGGCTGCCGGTGACCTGGGTGATCGACCCGGACCTGCTGGCCAGTGTCGACGCGATGACGGGGAGCTACCGCGTCAAGTCCGGCGACACCACCGTGGCCGGGACCAACCAGGCGGTCGCGAAGAAGTGGCTCACCGCCCTCGAAGCCGCGGTGTCGGAGGGGCGGGTCGTCGCCCTGCCGTTCGCCGACCCCGATCTCGCTTCCCTCGCGCACCGCGGGAAGAACGTCTCCGGCACCCTCAGCCATCTGCAGACCGCCACCGAAGTGGCTGCCACGACGGTGCAGACCATCCTCCATGTGAAGCCGTCGACCGACTTCGCCTGGCCCGTCGACGGGGCGGTCGACCCGTCGATCGTCGATGTCGCCACCTCGGCCGGGGCCCACAAGGTGATCGCTCGCAGCGACAGCCTCCAGGAGACCGGCGACCTGCCGTACACCCCCACGGCCGCCCGGCCGATCGGCAACGGCACCACCGCGGTCGTCGCGGACGCCCGGCTCTCCACGGCGTTCCAGGGCGACATGTCGAAGGCCGGGAACTCCACCCTCGCCGTGCAGAAGTTCCTCGCCCAGACACTCGCGCTGACCGCGCAGGACACCGACGAGGAGCGGAGCATCGTCGTCGCACCGCAGCGGATGCCCTCCGTGGCCCAGGCCCAGTCGATGGCCCGAGCCTTGCAGGCACTCGACGACGAACGCTGGACCCAGCCGCTCGGCCTGGTCGACGCGGCCGACGCGACGCCCGACGCCGATGCGACGACGGACGTCCCCGGGGGCTCCCAGTACCCGAAGAAGCTCCGTCGGCAGGAGCTGCCCACCCAGGCCTTCCAGGACATCAAGTCCACGCAGACCTCGCTGAACAGTTTCCAGGTCATCCTGACCCAGCCCGAGCGGGTGGTGACTCCCTTCGGCAACGCGCTCAACCGCTCGATGTCGACGTCCTGGCGCGGGCGGCCGCTGGAGGCCCAGCTGTACCGGGACTCGGTGCGCGGCTACCTCCAGGACCTCGTCAACGAGGTCCAGCTCATCTCGAAGTCGGACGTCACCCTGTCCGGCCGCAGCGCCACGATCCCGGTGACCGTGCAGAACAGGCTGCTGCAGGGCGTGGACCACCTCGTCCTCCGGCTGAAGTCGGAGAACGCGACGCGGCTGAAGCTGAACGACGGCGGGGCGGTGGCGGAGCAGCCGATCCGGATCGGCCCCGGTCACAGCCAGTCCGTGAAGTTCGACGCCGCGGCCAACGTCAACGGCCAGGTGCAGATGACGGCGCAGCTCTACACCGAGGACGGCACACCGTACGGCGACGAGATGGCCTTCACCGTGAAGGTCTCCGAGCTCACCCCGACCGTGCTGCTGGTGATCGCGGGCGGGCTGCTGCTCCTGGTACTCGCGGGCATCAGGATGTACACCCACCGCAAGCGCGCCAACGCGGGCGGCGCCGCCGGGGACGACGGCGGGGAACCCGAGCAGCCGAGTGACCCGACTCCGGACACCGGTCCGGAAAGCGGGGAGCCTTCGTCCTCGGGTGAGAAAGTGGAACGTTGAGCGATGTCTGTCGTGGCCGGTCGGCCGGGGACGATGAGGTGGGGTTTCGATGAACGCGCCGTACGACGGTGACCGCGGTCAGGGTGCGGGCGGTGCCGGGCACTCCGGCGGGCCCCCGCTGCCGCCTCCGGGCCCCGGCCAGGTCCCGCCGCCCGACCCGTACCTGCAGGACGCCTACGACCGCGACCCCTACCGCGCGCAGGACCCGTCGGCCCAGGACCCGGTGACCGAGGCGCTGTACGACCGGGCAGCGCACCCGCCGCCGCCCCCGGGCACGTACCAGCAGCCCAACCCGCTCTACCAGCAGCCGCCCGCGGCGCAGTACCCGCCCGATCCGCGGATCTGGGCCCAGACCCCGCCCCCCGAGCCCGACGGCCCCTCGCGGCATCTGCCGTACGGCGACCACCCGGCGACCACCCAGTACGTCGGGGTGGACGACCTCGTCAGCGAGGCCTCCCGGGACGGGGAGCAGCCGGACGCCTTCGCGCATCTCTTCCGCGACCAGGAGGGACCGTCCGGATCCGCTCCCGTGCCTCAGGAACCCGAGCCGGCCCCGGCGCCCGCTCCGGCCAAGTCCGGCGGGCGGGCCTCCGGGATACTGAAGTCCAGCGCGCTGATGGCGGCCGGCACGCTCGTCTCCCGGCTCACCGGATTCGTGCGCACCCTCGTCATGACCGCCGCGCTCGGTGCGGCCCTGCTCGGCGACAGCTTCACCATCGCCTACACCCTGCCCACGATGATCTACATCCTCACCGTGGGCGGCGGGCTCAACTCGGTCTTCGTGCCCCAGCTCGTCCGCTCCATGAAGGACGACGAGGACGGCGGCGAGGCCTACGCCAACCGGCTGCTGACTCTCGTCATGGTCGCGCTCGGCGTGATCGTCGCAATCGCGGTCCTCGCCGCGCCGTTGCTGATCCACATGATGTCGCCGACGATCGCCAACGACGCGGCGGCCAACAGCGTCGCCGTGACCTTCGCCCGGTACTGCCTGCCGACCATCTTCTTCATGGGCGTGCACGTCGTCATGGGCCAGATCCTCAACGCCCGCGGCAAGTTCGGCGCGATGATGTGGACCCCGGTCCTCAACAACATCGTGATGATCTTCACGTTCGGCATGTTCATCTGGGTCTACGGAACGTCCGCCGAGTCCAAGATGGGCGTCCAGACCATTCCGCCGGAGGGCGTCCGGCTCCTGGGCATCGGCACCCTGCTCGGCCTGGTGGTCCAGGCGCTGGCCATGATCCCGTACCTGCGCGAGGCCGGTTTCCGCTTCCGCCCGCGCTTCGACTGGAAGGGCCACGGGCTCGGCAAGACGGTCAAGCTGGCCAAGTGGACCGTCCTGTTCGTGCTGGCCAACCAGGCGGGCGTGCTCGTCGTCACCCAGCTGGCGACCTCGGCGGGCAAGCTGTCCGGCAAGGACGGCACCGGCTTCCTCGCCTACTCCAACGCCCAGCTCATCTGGGGCATGCCGCAGGCGATCATCACCGTCTCCGTCATGGCCGCCCTGCTGCCCCGGATCTCCCGCGCCGCCCACGACAATGATCCGGGCGCCGTCCGCGACGACATCTCCCAGGGGCTGCGGAACTCTGCCGTCGCGATCGTGCCGGTGGCCTTCACCTTCCTCGCACTCGGCCTGCCGATGTGCACGCTCATGTACTCCTCCGCCGGTCCCGAGGCCGCCCGCTCCATGGGCTTCATCCTCATGGCCTTCGCCCTCGGCCTGATCCCGTACTCGGTGCAGTACGTGGTGCTGCGCGGCTTCTACGCGTACGAGGACACCCGCACGCCCTTCTACAACACGGTGATCGTCGCCGCGGTCAACGCGGCCGCCTCGGCCCTCTGCTACATGGTCCTGCCCGCCCGCTGGGCGGTCGTCGGCATGGCCGCCGCGTACGGTCTCGCCTACGCCGTCGGGGTGGGCGTCGCCTGGCGGCGGCTGCGCAACCGCCTGGGCGGCGACCTGGACGGCGCCCATGTCGTACGGACCTACGCCCGGCTGTGCCTGGCCGCGGTTCCGGCAGCGGTCCTCGGCGGCGGCGTGGGATTCGCTGTTCTGGCGGGGCTCGGCCAGGGCGCCCTCGGTTCGCTGGCCGCGCTGATCTGCGGCGGGGCCGTACTGCTCGGGGTCTTCTTCGTCGCCGCCAAGCGGATGCGGATCGAGGAGATCAACGGCATGGTCGGCATGGTCCGGGGGCGGCTCGGCCGCTGAGGAACACCGGCCGCACAACCATCACCGCCCCTGGTGTGTCGTGCATAGCGCCGGAGTGTGGGCACAATTGGCGTAACTGTGCAGAGCTGGCTGGCATCGCGCAACGGATGGGGAGGCAGGAACGACGGTGGCGGAACGTAGCACGGCTGCCGTCGACGTGGCCGACAACAGCGGCGATGAGCCGCTGGCCGCCAAGGCGGACGAGACCACGACCGACGGGACGACGGAAGCCCAGGACACCGCAGGCACGAAGCCGCAGGACACGGATGGTGAGCACGTCGGTTCCGAGACCTCTCTGGACGCCCCCGACCTTCACAGCGGGCACAAGCTCGCCAAGCGCTACCGGCTGGAGGAGTGCGTCACCCGGCTGGACGGCTTCAGCAGCTGGCGCGCGGTCGACGAGAAGCTGCGCCGGGCGGTGGGCGTCCATCTGCTCCCCGCGGATCACCCACGGGCCCGCTCCGTGCTGGCCGCGGCCCGCTCCGCCGCGTTGCTCGGCGACCCGCGCTTCGTGCAGGTGCTCGACGCGGTGGAGGAGGACGACCTCGTCTACGTCGTCCACGAATGGCTTCCCGACGCCACCGAGCTCACCTCGCTGCTGGCCGCGGGCCCGATGGACGCGCACGACGCGTACCAGCTCGTCAGCCAGGTCTCCCAGGCCATGGCAGCGGCGCACCGGGAGGGCCTCGCCCATCTGAGACTCACCCCCGGGGCGGTGCTGCGGAGCTCGACCGGGCAGTACCGGATCCGCGGTCTCGCGGTGAACGCCGCCCTGCGCGGGATCACCGCCGAGGGCCCCCAGCGGACCGACACCGAGGCGATCGGTGCGCTGCTCTACGCCGCGCTGACCCACCGCTGGCCGTACGAGAACGACGCGTACGGCCTGACCGGCCTGCCCAAGGGCGTGGGCCTGATCGCCCCCGACCAGGTGCGGGCCGGGGTCCACCGCGGCCTCTCCGAGCTGGCGATGCGCGCGCTCGCCAACGACGGCGCCACCGCCTCCCGGCAGGAACAGCCGTGCACCACGCCGGACGAGCTCGCCAAGGCCGTGGCGGCGATGCCTCGCATCCGCCCTCCGGAGCCCGTCTTCACGGCGCCTCCGGAGTACCAGCGCACCAGCTACCAGCAGGGTTCCTACGGCCGTCCCCCGGCCGGGCCGGCGGTCGCGCCGCAGCCCGTCGTCGTGCCTCCCCCGCCGCTCCAGAGCCGCACCGGCAAGGCACTCAAGTGGGCCGTGTCCGCGTTGCTCATCGCCGCGCTGGGTCTCGGCAGCTGGCAGCTCGCCGAGACTCTGATCAACCGCATCAAGGACTCGGGGTCCGAGGAAACGACACAGACTCCGCCCAAGGACGGCAACGAGAAGGCCCCGGCCCCGCCCAAGCCGTTGCAGATCGCCGGTGCGACGGAGTTCATGCCCAACGGCTCGGGCATGAAGCAGAAGGACGCCCCGAAGACCATCGACGGCGACGCGGGCACCGCGTGGGTCACCTACCGCTACCAGGGCTTCGCGAACTTCGGAAACCTTCCGGCCCGCAAGGACGGCAGCGGCATCGTCGTCGACCTCGGCAGCGTCCAGGACGTCTCCGCCATCGAGGTCCAGATGTACCGCAGCGGGCAGAAGGTGGAGGTACTCGCGGCCGGTGCCGACGCCTCCGCCCCCTCGTCGCTCGCGGACTTCCCGCAGCACCTCGTCCAGCTCGGGACCACGGGGAACGAGCTGAAGAAGACCTTGGACAAGCCGGTGCGGACCCGCTACGTCCTGGTCCACATCACCGAGCTGCCGTCCGACGGAACAGGCGGCTACCGCGGCGGGATCTCGGAGATCTCCGTACTCAAGTGACACGAAAGGCCGGTGAGGGACACGCCTCACCGGCCTTTCGCACGTCCGGGGCCCGGCGCTTGCCGGAAGCCGGCCTTCCTCCGTGCCGGTCCGAGCCCTTCCGCCCCCTGCCCCCGCCCACGCGAATCGTGATAGACAGACGCACCGTGACGCAGTGAGAGGGAGGGAGGGGAGGTGGCCTCCGAGCCGTCGGAACCGCTCAGCGACTCAGACCTCCTCGCTCGCCATGTGGCCGGAGAACCGGACGCCTTCGGCGAGCTCGTACGGCGCCATCGTGACCGCCTGTGGGCCGTGGCGATACGGACCCTGGGCGACCGCGAGGAAGCCGCGGACGCCGTCCAGGACGCGCTGGTCTCCGCCTTCCGCTCCGCCCACACCTTCCAGGGCCGGTCCGCCGTGACCACCTGGCTGCACCGCATCACCGTCAACGCCTGTCTCGACCGGGTACGCAAAGCGGCTTCCCGCAGGACCGCGCCGGTCGACGACGCCCAGCGGTTCGAGCAACTCCTCGAGCCGCACGAATCCGCGGAGGCGCCGGCGGAGCGCCAGGACCTCCACCGTGAACTACTGGCCGCGCTCGCCACTCTTCCTGCCGAACAACGGGCCGCTCTCGTCCTGGTGGACATGCAGGGCTATCCCGTGGCCGAGGCAGCACGCATCCTCGACGTTCCGACGGGCACCGTGAAAAGTCGCTGCGCGCGCGGACGGGCCCGGCTGGCACCGCTCCTGGCCCACCTGCGCAGCGAGGTGTCGGGAGCCGATGGGAGTGCGGCAAGAAGGAACCGGACGGCACGTGCGGCCGTCCCACCGGCATCGGGGCCGAGAGACGCGGACGCAAGTGATCCTGCTGCAGTGAAGGGCGGAGGTGGGCGCACATGACATCGACGACCGGCACGACCCAGCATCCGGATGTCACGGAGATCTCCGATCTGGCGGAGGGCCTGCTCCCACCACCACGTGCGGCAGAGGTACGCGGGCACGTCGACGGCTGCGAGCCCTGCGGTGAGGTCCGTGCTTCCCTCACCGAGATCCGCGAGCTGCTCGGCTCGGTGCCCGCACCGCAGCGCATGCCGGACGACATCGCCGCCCGCATCGACGCCGTGCTCGCCGCCGAGGCAGGACATGTTTCACGTGAAACAGGGTCGGTTTCACGTGAAACCGAGACGCCGTCCGCCGATGCGGAGACACCGGCAGCGCAGAAGCCGAAGGGGGAGACCGGCTCCCCGGACCGGCCTGCCGGACACCCCCGGGCAACCACAGGTCCCGGCCGTCGGCCCGTACGACGCCGCCGTCGCGCCGCGCTCGGTGCCGCTCTCGGGGCAGCAGTGGTCGGCGTGAGCGTCTTCATGCTGCAGAGCGTCCAGCCGTCCCCCGGCTCCTCGTCGGTCAAGGCGGCGGACCACCGGACCGGGCCCGGGACAACCGGCGAGGGAGACTTCTCGGAGTCCACGCTCGAAGGCCGGGTGCGGTCCCTTCTGCGGAACGCCGATACGAAGCAGCCGAAGTCGGCGGAGGGGACGGGCTCCGGGAAGCAGGCACCGTCCGCGGACTCACGGACGAAGGCCCAGACACCACTGCGTACCCCCACCGTCTCCGTGCCGCCCTGCGTGGAACGGGGCACCGGACGCGATGCCCCGGCCCTCGCCCTGGAGGAGGGCACCTACGAGGGGATGGCGGCCTTCCTGGTCGTCCTTCCTCACCCGTCCGACGCGAGCCGGGTCCAGGCCTATGTGGTCGACGCCTCCTGCGTCCGTGACGAGCCCACGCGCATGGGCACGCTGCTGCTGACCCATACCTACGCGCGTCCCTGAACATCGCGCCGGACGCCGCCTCGGCACGGTGGGAATGCATCCCCCGTAGGATCCGTTGGGTGGGGTGAGAGTCGTTGAACCGACCCCAGTAGGCGTGGACAGTAGGCAGTCTGCAGAGACGAGGAAGAAACCCGTGAGCGACGTCCGTAACGTGATTATCATCGGCTCCGGCCCCGCGGGCTACACGGCCGCCCTTTACACCGCCCGCGCCTCGCTGAAGCCGCTGGTTTTCGAGGGTGCCGTCACCGCCGGTGGCGCGCTGATGAACACCACCGACGTGGAGAACTTCCCGGGCTTCCAGGACGGGATCATGGGCCCCGAGCTCATGGACAACATGCGCGCCCAGGCCGAGCGCTTCGGCGCCGAGCTCGTCCCCGACGATGTCGTCGCCGTGGACCTCACCGGTGACATCAAGACGGTCACCGACACGGCCGGTACGGTGCACCGCGCCAAGGCCGTGATCGTGACGACCGGCTCCCAGCACCGCAAGCTCGGTCTGCCCAACGAGGACGCCCTCTCCGGACGCGGTGTCTCCTGGTGCGCCACCTGCGACGGCTTCTTCTTCAAGGACCAGGACATCGCCGTGGTCGGCGGCGGGGACACGGCCATGGAGGAGGCGACCTTCCTCTCGCGCTTCGCCAAGTCGGTCACGATCGTCCACCGCCGCGACACACTGCGCGCCTCGAAGGCGATGCAGGAGCGCGCCTTCGCCGACCCGAAGATCAAGTTCGCTTGGGACAGCGAGGTGGCCGAGGTCCACGGCGACCAGAAGCTGTCCGGCCTGACCCTTCGGAACACCAAGACCGGCGAGACCTCTGAGCTCGCGGTGACCGGCCTGTTCATCGCAGTCGGCCACGACCCGCGCACCGAGCTCTTCAAGGGCCAGCTCGACCTGGACGAGGAGGGCTACCTCAAGGTCGACGCCCCCTCGACGCGCACGAACCTGACCGGTGTCTTCGGCGCCGGTGACGTCGTCGACCACACCTACCGGCAGGCCATCACCGCTGCCGGCACGGGCTGCTCCGCCGCTCTCGACGCCGAGCGCTTCCTCGCTGCGCTCGCCGACGACGAGAAGGCCGCCGCGGCCACCGTCTGAACCACGCCTCGTACCCCACACACCCCGAGCAGTTAAGGAGGCCGCCGTGGCCGGCGCCCTGAAGAACGTGACCGACGACTCCTTCGACGAGGTCGTCCTCAAGAGCGAGAAGCCCGTGCTGGTGGACTTCTGGGCCGCCTGGTGCGGACCGTGCCGCCAGATCGCTCCGTCGCTGGAGGCCATCGCCGCCGAGCACGGCGACCAGATCGAGATCGTCAAGCTCAACATCGACGAGAACCCGGCCACGGCCGCCAAGTACGGCGTCATGTCCATCCCGACCCTGAACGTCTACCAGGGTGGCGAGGTCGCGAAGACCATCGTCGGTGCCAAGCCCAAGGCCGCGATCCTCCGCGACCTCGAAAGCTTCATCGGCCAGTAAGGGCAATGTTTCACGTGAAACGGGTCCGTCCCCGAGGGGACGGACCCGTTTCCGTTGCTCCGGTCTCACGGATCACAGCGGCCGCAGCGCCGGTTCCTTCTGCACCGCGCCCAGCAGCCGATCGAGGGCCAGCTCGACATCTTCCTTCCAGGACAGCGTGTTCCGAAGTTCCAGCCTCAGCCGCGGATGAACGGGGTGCGGCCGTACGGTCTTGAACCCGACCGCCAGCAGATGTCCCGCGGGAAGCAGACAGGCGGGCGCCTTCCACCGGGCGTCGCCGAAGGCCTCGATCGCCTTGAACCCTCGCCGGAGCAGATCCCTGGCGACAGCCTGCACCATGACCCGCCCCAGCCCCTGTCCCTGATAGCCCGGGTGGATCCAGGCAGTCATCAGCTGGACCGCATCGGGGGAGACGGGGCTGGTGGGGAACGCCGTCGAGCGTGGCACATAGGCCGGTGGCGCGTAGAGGACGAAGCCCACCGGCACATCGTCGACGTAGACCACGCGGCCGCACGATCCCCATTCCAGGAGAACGGCCGAGATCCAGGCTTCCTTCGCCAGCTCGGGGGTGCCTGCCTTTACCGCGGCTTCCCCGCTGACCGGATCGAGCTCCCAGAAGACACAGGAGCGGCAGCGTCTGGGGAGGTCGGAAAGATTGTCCAGTGTGAGCGGTACGAGTCGGCGCCCCATGAAGGCTTTTCCTCGCTTCCTTCGCCCGCCGCGTCGCGTGCGACCGTCGGTACACTCCGTTCGCTGCGCGCACGGCCTTCCCTGCCGAGGTGTCTCAACCTGGATGTGCCGTACCAGAACGCATCGTATCCACCCAGGCATGGCGCCGACACCGAGACAATGCAAAGGGCGGGCCGCGATCCGGCAACCACCGGCACGCGGCCCGCCCCACAGTCCGTCGGCGGGATCAGCCTTCGTTCTTCACAGCGGGCTCCGTGTCGGCTTCTTCGGCGGACTGCTCCGAGAGGCTCCGCTCCAGTACGCGCCCTTCGCCCGGTGCGAGGCTGCCGAGAATGCGGTCCAGGTCCTCCATGGACGCGAACTCGACGACGATCTTCCCCTTCTTCTGACCGAGGTCGACCTTCACCCTGGTCTCGAAACGGTCCGACAGCCGCGTGGCCAGTTCGGAGAGTGCGGGCGACACCCGTCCCCCGGCCCTCGGCCCCTTCGGCTTGGCCGGTGCCTTGTCAGAGCTGGAACCCATGAGCGTCACGATCTCCTCGACCGCACGCACCGAGAGGCCCTCGGCCACAATGCGGCCGGCCAGTCGGTCCTGCTCCTCAGGGTCGGCCACGGACAGCAGCGCCCGCGCATGACCGGCCGACAGCACCCCGGCCGCGACCCTGCTCTGCACCCGGCCCGACAGCCTCAGCAGACGCAGCGTGTTCGACACCTGCGGGCGGGAACGTCCGATCCGGTCGGCCAGCTGGTCATGGGTGCAGTTGAAGTCCTTGAGCAACTGGTCGTACGCAGCCGCCTCCTCCAAGGGGTTCAGCTGAGCCCGGTGGAGATTCTCCAGAAGAGCGTCCAGGAGAAGCTTCTCGTCGTCGGTGGACCGGACGATCGCCGGAATCCGCTTCAGCTCAGCTGCCTGATGGGCCCGCCAGCGGCGCTCGCCCATGATGAGCTCGTAGCTCTCCGGTCCCGTCTTCCGCACGACGACGGGCTGGAGCAGGCCCACCTCCTTGATGGAGGTCACCAGCTCGGCCAGCGCGTCCTCGTCGAACGTCTTGCGCGGCTGCTGAGGATTCGGGCTGATGGAGTCGACCGGAATCTCGGCGAAGTACGCCCCGGCAGGCCCCACCGTTCCGACAGCCGCCACCGAGTCCGAAATCGGCGCGCTCGGCTCCGGCACCAACGGAACGGCACCGAGCGTGGCCAGCTTCGCCGCAGCCACCCCCCGCTCGTCCGTGGTCATGGAGCCGATCCCCGCAGAGGCCGGTCCCGATCCCGTGGACGACGCCTGGTTCTCCTGCGGAGCGGCGGGGATCAAGGCACCCAGCCCACGCCCCAACCCTCTTCGACGCTCGCTCACTGGTTCCCCTCCGAAATGCTCTGCTGGCCGTTTCCGCTGCCCGGCTGGGCATGCTGGGCCTCGTAATGGATGCCGACGCCCCGCAGGGCGATCTCACGTGCCGCTTCGAGGTACGACAGTGATCCGCTGGAGCCCGGATCGTAGGTCAGCACGGTCTGCCCGTAGCTGGGGGCCTCCGAGATCCGCACCGACCGCGGAATGTTCGTACGCAGCACCTCCTTGCCGAAGTGACTGCGCACCTCCTCCGCGACCTGCGAGGCAAGCCGGGTCCTGCCGTCGTACATGGTGAGCAGGATCGTCGACACGTGGAGGTCGGGGTTGAGATGCCCCCGCACCAGGTCCACATTGCGCAGCAGCTGCCCCAGGCCCTCCAGCGCGTAGTACTCGCACTGGATGGGGATCAGCACCTCTGCGCCGGCGACCAGGGCGTTGACCGTCAGCAGACCGAGCGACGGCGGGCAGTCGATGAGGATGTAGTCCAGCGGCTGCTCGTACGCCTGGATCGCCCGCTGAAGCCGGCTCTCCCGCGCCACCAGGGACACCAGCTCGATCTCCGCACCGGCGAGATCGATGGTGGCAGGGGCGCAGAAAAGGCCCTCGACGTCGGGGACGGGCTGGACCACTTCGGAGAGCGGTCTGCTGTCCACCAGCACGTCATAGATGGAGGGAACTTCGGCGTGGTGATCGATCCCCAGAGCCGTGGAGGCATTCCCCTGCGGATCGAGGTCGACCACCAGAACGCGTGCGCCGTGCAGCGCGAGCGAGGCGGCAAGGTTGACCGTCGTGGTCGTCTTGCCCACTCCGCCCTTCTGGTTGGCCACCACCATGACCCGCGTCCGGTCAGGACGGGGCAGCCCCGCGCCGGCGCGGCCAAGAGCCTGGACCGCCAGCTGGGCCGCGCGACCGATGGGTGTGTCGTCCATCGGCGGCGGTGTTTCACGTGAAACACCGTCCCCCGCCGATTCGGTTCTGGGACCGGGGACCGGATCGGTCATCGGTCCCGCGATGTTGGCGTCGGACCGCAAGGATTCACTCTCCTCGACTTCAGGCTCGCAATGAACAGAGCCTGCCATGCTTTCGGGGCCGTGAACCAGCGAGGCCCGCTCTTCTGTGGATGAATCCACATCTGTGGACAACTCCGTAGCCCTAACGGGTCTGCGATGCCTCGGCGCGGCAGTCTCGCCACCGCGGCGGATGATTCCTTGCAGCAGAGAGCGACGTTTCACGTGAAACACGATGCCCCTGCGGCCAGACCGCAGGGGCACGACACTCCGCATCCGGTTCAGCGACGGCGCCTCGCACGGCTCGTCCTCGCGGCCTTGGCACGCTTCGCGGCGAACCTCACACCCCCGGGGCTCTCACCGACGACCACCCGCACCACCGTGGACATCGGGTCGACGATGCCCTCCCCGACATGCAGAACCTCGGTCTCCACCACACCGAGCTTGCTCAGCGCGGAGCGCGCCCCATTGATCTCTTCCTCTGCGGTGTCGCCCTTGAGCGCGAGCATCTCTCCGTACGGACGGAGCAGTGGAACGCCCCAGCCCGCCAGCCGGTCGAGCGGTGCGACGGCTCGAGCGGTCACCACATGCACCGGCTGGAGCGACCCCAGGACCTCCTCGGCCCGGCCGCGTACCACCGTCACGTGGTCGAGGCCCAGCAGCTCCACGACCTCCTGGAGGAAGTTGGTGCGCCGGAGCAGGGGCTCCAGCAACGTGATCTTGAGATCGGGGCGTACGAGCGCAAGCGGGATTCCGGGCAGGCCCGCACCGGAACCCACGTCGCAGACCGTGACCCCCTCGGGCACGACCTCGGAGAGCACGGCGCAGTTCAGCAGGTGCCGCTCCCACAGCCTCGGTACCTCGCGCGGGCCGATCAGCCCGCGCTTCACTCCGGCATCGGCCAGCAGTTCGGCGTACCGAACAGCCTCCGGGAAGAAGTCGCCGAAAACTGCCCGCGCCCCTGGGGGTGCCTCGGGAAGCTCTACTTCCGTCGTCACGGGGACCGTCCTTCCATACGCACTACCGCGCTGTGGGTGGCTGACTATCAGGCTGACAAAGATCGGCCCCGTCTGCGAACAGACGGGGCCGACAGAACTGGGGTCCGGTCAGGCCGGGAGGACGACGACGAAGCGCTCCGGCTCCTCGCCCTCGGACTCGCTGCGCAGACCCGCGGCCGCGACCGCGTCGTGCACGACCTTGCGCTCGAACGGCGTCATCGGGTCCAGCTTCACCGGCTGGCCGGTGCTCTTGACCTCGTCCGCGGCCTTCGCGCCCAGAGCGGCGAGCTCCGCACGCTTCTTGGCCCGGAAGCCCGCGATGTCCAGCATCAGCCGGCTGCGGTCCCCGGTCTCCCGGTGAACGGCCAGCCGCGTCAGCTCCTGGAGCGCCTCCAGCACCTCACCGTCGCGGCCCACGAGCTTCTGCAGTTCACGCGCCGAGTCGCTGATGATCGAGACCGCGGCACGGTCCGCCTCGACGTCCATGTCGATGTCGCCGTCGAGGTCGGCGATGTCGAGCAGGCCCTCGAGGTAGTCCGCCGCGATCTCGCCCTCCTGCTCGAGGCGGGTCAGGGTGTCGCTGCCCTCAGCGGCCGTGGAGGTGGTGCCTTCCGTCACGGATGGACTCCTTCTTACTTCTTGGACGGGTGCTTGGGCCGCTGCGGGCCCTTGCGCTGCCCGGACTTGGCTTGGCGTGAGGAGCCGGACGAGGCCCTGCTCGGCGACTTGGGCTTCTCGTCCTGCTTGGACTTCTCGTCCGGAGTGGACTTCTCGTCCTGCTTCTGGAGGGAGGTCTTGGACGTGGTGGAACCGGCGTCCTTGGCTCCCGGCTGCGTGACACCGGTCTGGCGCTGGGCCTTGGACTGGCGCTTGGGCTGCTGGCGCCGCTGCGCGGCTCCGCTCTCGGCCTCGGCCTCGGCGGTATCGCTCTTGATCACCGCGCCGTCCTCCTGGGGGGCGAAGCCCAGCTTGGCCAGCCCGGTGACGAACTTCCGCTCGATGTCGTTGCGGTCCGGCCCCTTGGCCACGATCCGCTTGACGGTGTTGCGCCGGGTCCGGCCGCGGACCTCGCCGTGCGTGGTGACGCTCTTCAGCAGACGGGTGAGGTACTGGTCCTGCGCCTTGCTGCCCGGGGTCGGGTTCTGGTTGATCACGTACATCTGCTGACCCATGGTCCAGACGTTGGTGGTCAGCCAGTAGACGAGGACACCGACGGGGAAGTTGATGCCCATGACGGCGAAGATCACCGGGAAGATGTACATCAGCATCTTCTGCTGGCTCATGTACGGCGTCTTGACCGTCAGGTCGACGTTCTTCGTCATCAGCTGGCGCTGGGTGAAGAACTGCGAGGCCGACATCATCACGATCATGATCGCGGTGACGACCCGGACATCGGTCAGGGAGGCGCCGAGAGCGGCGACGTCCTCCGAGCTGTTCATGAACTTCGCGGCCAGCGGAGCGCCGAAGATGTGGGCCTGACGGGCGCTGTCGAGCAGCGTCTGGTCGATGACGCCGATCTTCTTGTTCGAGGCGATGGCCGACAGCACGTGGTACAGGGCGAAGAAGAACGGCGACTGCGCCAGGATGGGAAGGCACGAGGAGAGCGGGTTGGTGCCCGTCTCCTTGTACAGCTTCATCATCTCTTCGGACTGACGCTGCTTGTCGTTCTTGTAGCGCTCCTGGATCGCCTTCATCTTCGGCTGGAGCACCTGCATGTTGCGGGTCGACTTGATCTGCTTGACGAACAGCGGGATCAGGCAGATCCGGATCAGCACCACCAGGGACACGATGGACAGGCCCCAGGCCCACCCGGTGTCAGGGCCGAAGATCGCCCCGTACAACTTGTGGAACTGGACGATGACCCAGGAAACAGGCCAGGTGATAAAGCTGAACAGACTGGCAATCGTGTCCACTAATCAGGCTCCTTGAGCATTGGGCGAAGTCTCTGCGGCCTTGCTCGGGGCTTCGGAGACCGATCCCCGGGCAGGCGCATCAGCGGCGGAGTCCCCGCCCTTGCCACCGCGCATGGCATTACGCAGGAGCTCATGCCAACGCGGACGTTTGCGTGGTGGAACATAGTCCACGCCACCGGGTGACCACGGATTGCACCGCAGGATGCGCCAGGCCGTCAGCGCGGTTCCTTTGATCGCTCCGTGCCGGTCGATCGCCGTAAATCCATAGTGGGAACACGACGGGTAGTAACGACACACCGGCCCGAGAAGCGGGCTGATCGTCCACTGGTACAGCTTGATCAGAGCCAGCAACGGGTACTTCATCGCGCGCCCCCTCCCAGCAGCCGCTCAAGCGCGGCGTCCAGGTCTCGGGCCAGCTGTTCATGGTCGGCGTCGCCCGCTCCGGGCAGCGCTCGTACGACAACCAGGCTACCGGGGGGCAGCAGGGCAAGCCGTTCGCGGACCAGATGGCGAAGCTTCCGCTTCACCGCTGTGCGTACGACCGCTCCACCCACTGCTTTGCTGACAACGAAACCCGCACGCGGCGGGGGAGCGATCTCCCCAGTCGCGTGCGGGTCCGTTGCACCGCTGCGTAGATGGACGACGAGAAGCGGGCGGCCGGCCCTGCGTCCTCGGCGTACTGCGGTCGCGAAGTCCTCGCGCCGCCTCAGCCGATTCTCGGTAGGCAGCACGTCATGACCTGTTAAAGCGATCAGGCGGACAGGTTGGCGCGACCCTTGCCACGGCGGGACGCGAGAATCGCGCGGCCGGCACGGGTGCGCATGCGCAGCCGGAAGCCGTGGGTCTTCGCGCGACGACGGTTGTTCGGCTGGAAGGTGCGCTTGCTCACTAGGGGGCTCCAGAAATGACTCGTGTGTTGGCGGGACATCGCCTGGCTGTCACCGTGCGCCCACGAGAGACTCGCGTAAACGCTCTAGTGCACCGCTTCACAATCACAGATCGTGATCTTTGCCCATCGGAGGCAGGCGGCAGCAGCCATCGACAACTCGACCTGGTCACGGTACGCGCGGCTGCGCCATTCGGTCAAACCGGCTCCCCAGCACCCCCCACTGTGCACAGGCTGTGGACAACAACTTGAACCACGCGGGTCGCCCTGACTACCGTGGCTGAGTTCCGGTCTTTTCTTCCTGCCTGCCGGTCCCCACCCGTCCCGTCCCGAGAACCACACATTTTCGTGGGACCAGCGAGAGAGCGTGCCCTGTGGCTGACGTACCTGCCGATCTTGCCGCAGTGTGGCCACGCGTGCTCGAGCATCTCCTCGGAGAAGGCCAGCAAGGCATCGAGCCGAAGGACAAGCAGTGGATCGAGCGCTGCCAGCCGCTCGCGCTGGTCGCCGACACCGCGCTGCTCGCCGTCCCCAACGAGTGGGGCAAGCGCGTCCTGGAGGGCCGGCTCGCGCCGCTCATCAGTGAGACGCTGAGCCGCGAGTGCGGCCGCCCGATCCGCATCGCGATCACCGTCGACGACTCCGCGGGCGAACCGCCGAGCCCGCCCGCGCCCCCGATGCAGCAGCCCCAGCAGCACCGCTACCAGGGGCCGCAGCACGACGAGCGCCAGCACCCCGACGCGTACGACGGCTACGGGCACCGGCCCTCCGACGACGGAATGCCGACCGCCCGTCCCGCCTACCCGGACTACCAGCAGCAGCGTCCCGAGCCCGGAGCGTGGCCGCGCACCGGGGAGGACCTCTCCTGGCAGCAGCCCAGGCTCGGCGGATTCCAGGACCGCGAGGCCCCCGCGGAGCAGTGGCGCGAGCCGTACGGCGGCGGTCGTCCCCAGCAGCCGCAGCACGACTACCGCCCGCAGCCGCCGGAGCGCGCCGGGTACGAGCAGCAGCCCGAGCGCCAGGGCTACGAGCCGCAGCAGCCCGAGCGCCAGGGGTACGAGCCGCAGCGTTCGGACGCCCGTGACCTGCCCGAACCCCAGCCGCAGCACCGGCCGGGCGCCGGGACCGGCCGCCCCGGCGGCATGCCCGGCCCGATGGGCTCGCAGTCCGCGCCCACGCCCGGTGCGGGCGAGCCCGCGGCCCGACTGAATCCCAAGTACCTTTTCGACACCTTTGTCATCGGCGCGTCCAACCGGTTCGCGCACGCCGCGGCGGTCGCGGTCGCCGAGGCCCCGGCCAAGGCGTACAACCCGCTCTTCATCTACGGGGAGTCCGGGCTCGGCAAGACCCATCTGCTGCACGCGATCGGCCACTACGCCCGCAGCCTCTATCCGGGGACCCGGGTGCGGTACGTGAGCTCCGAGGAGTTCACCAACGAGTTCATCAACTCGATCCGCGACGGCAAGGGCGACACCTTCCGCAAGCGTTACCGCGACGTGGACATCCTGCTCGTCGACGACATCCAGTTCCTGGCGAGCAAGGAGTCGACGCAGGAGGAGTTCTTCCACACCTTCAACACGCTCCACAACGCCAACAAGCAGATCGTGCTCTCCTCCGACCGGCCGCCCAAGCAGCTGGTGACCCTGGAGGACCGGCTGCGCAACCGGTTCGAGTGGGGACTGACCACCGATGTGCAGCCGCCCGAGCTGGAGACGCGGATCGCGATCCTCCGTAAGAAGGCGGTGCAGGAGCAGCTCAACGCGCCGCCGGAGGTGCTGGAGTTCATCGCCTCCCGCATCTCCCGGAACATCAGGGAGCTCGAGGGGGCGCTGATCCGGGTCACGGCCTTCGCCAGCCTCAACCGCCAGCCGGTGGACCTCGGGCTGACCGAGCATGTGCTGAAGGACCTGATCCCGGGCGGCGAGGACTCGGCCCCGGAGATCACGGCGGCGGCCATCATGGCCTCCACCGCGGACTACTTCGGCCTCACGGTGGACGACCTCTGCGGAACCTCGCGCAGCCGTGTGCTGGTGACGGCCCGCCAGATCGCCATGTACCTCTGCCGGGAGCTGACCGACCTCTCGCTGCCCAAGATCGGCGCCCAGTTCGGCGGCCGGGACCATACGACGGTGATGCACGCGGACCGGAAGATCCGTGCGCTGATGGCGGAGCGACGCTCCATCTACAACCAGGTCACCGAGCTCACCAACCGCATCAAGAACGGCTGACGGGCCGCCACCACCGCTTGCCGGAAGGGCGCTCGGAGGACCCCGCGAGGGCTCTC
>NZ_JBHJQP010000151.1:0-20397 GCF_042262625.1 Streptomyces sp. NPDC056347
TCCGCGTCCCGCCCCTGCCGCCTGCGTTACCGCATGTTTCCCACCGATCACTCCTGATGGAGCATCAATGCGCTCATCACCTTTTGGAAGACCGCGCTTCCACATACCCGTACGCACGGTGCGCAACTGCGTACTGACCGTGGCGCTGGCCCTCTCCGTCGGACTGCTGCCGCAGTACGCGCCGGAGGCCACCGCCTCGACCGAATCCGAGGGAGCGGCCTGGCCCGAACTCCAGACCAAGCACGACGATCCGGTCTCCGGCAAGAACGGCAAGGCCCGGAAGTTCACCGGCACCGACCAGACCGCCCGCGCCGAGGTGACCGAGGCGGACGCGGTCAGCTGGCCCGAGGCCACCTCCGACGAGGTCGCGGTCGGGGCCAAGGGGTCCCGGGGAACACAGGCCGAGGGCCTGCCCCTGAAGGTCGCCGCCACCGGCTCCGGCAGCCCGGACCGGGTCCGGGTCGAGGTCCTGGCCCGTAAGAAGGCCGAGAAGGCGGGCATCGACGGCCCGCTGATGACCGTGGCACGGGCCGACGGAGAGCCGAAGCGCGGACCGGTCCAGGTCTCGCTCGACTACGGGGACTTCACCGGCGCCTACGGTGGCGGCTACGGCTCGCGACTGCACCTGGTGACGTATCCGGAGTGCGTGCTCACCACGCCGGAGCGGCCGGGATGTTCCACGGCCACCCCGCTGGCGACCACCAACGACACCCAGCGCTCCACGCTGACCGCGAAGGTGTCCGCCGCACCGGACGCGACGACGGACACGACGACGGACGGGGCGGCCTCGAAGACCGCGGCGGCAGCGGCCTCCCCCGTCACCGTCCTGGCCGCCACCGCCGGAGCCGGCGGCGACCAGGGCAACTTCGGCGCCACCTCGCTCAAGCCCTCGTCGCAGTGGAGCGTCTCCAACTCCTCCGGCGTCTTCAACTGGTCCTACCCGATCAGCGCCCCGCCCGTGCCCGGCGGACAGGCCCCGGGAGTCACCCTCACCTACAGTTCGCAGTCGGTCGACGGACAGACCGCCGCCACGAACAACCAGGGCTCCTGGATCGGTGAGGGCTTCGGCTACGAGCCGGGCTACATCGAGCGCCGCTACAAGCCGTGCGCCGACGACGGCCACGACGACACCAACGGCGACCAGTGCTGGGGCTTCGACAACGCCACCATCTCGCTGGCCGGCGGCACCTCGGGCGAGCTGATCAAGGACGACACCACCGGCGAGTGGCACGTCGGCTCCGACGATTTCTCCAAGATCGAGAAGCTCACCGGCGCCACCAACGGCGACGACGACGGCGAGTACTGGAAGCTCACCGCCACGGACGGCACCCAGTTCTTCTTCGGCAGCAACCGGCTGCCCGGCTTCGCGACCGGCAACGAGACCACCAAGTCCGCCTGGACCGTCCCCGTCTACGGTGACGACAGCGGTGAGCCCTGCTACAAGGCCACCCTCGCGGACGCCTACTGCGACCAGGCGTGGCGCTGGAACCTCGACCACGTCATCGACCCGCACGGCAACACCATGTCGTACTTCTACGGCACGGAGACCAACTACTACACCCAGGGCCTGAAGACCGGGGAGAACGGCAAGCCGTACATCCGGGGCGGCTACCTCAAGCGCATCGACTACGGGCAGCGGGAGAACAAGGCCTACTCCACCAAGCCCGCCGCGCGCGTCGTGTTCACGACCGAGGAGCGGTGCCTGGGCAAGCTCACGGACTGCTCGGAATCGGCGCTGAAGGACACCACGGCCGCCGACTGGCCGGACGTGCCGTGGGACCGCAACTGCAAGGCCGACACCAAGTGCCCGGGGCAGAACTCGCCCACCTTCTGGACCCGCAAGATGCTCAGCGGGATCACCACGCAGATCCGCGACGGCGACACCACCTACGAGGACGTCGACGTCTGGAAGCTGGGGCACAAGTTCACCGACAACGGTGACGGCTCCCGGTCGCTCTGGCTCGACACCATCGACCACACGGGCCGGGTGGGCACCGACAAGTCCGTTCCCACGGTGCGTCTGCACGGCATCCAGCTCGCCAACCGCATCGACATCCCCAACGACAACATCCAGCCGTTCTACCGCTTCCGCCTCAGCGGTGTGGAGAGCGAGTCGGGCAGCGCCCTGTCGGTCAACTACTCGAAGCCGGAGTGCACCCCCACCACGCTGCCCAAACCGGGTGAGTCGACGGTGCGCTGCTACCCGGTCAAGTGGAACCCGCCGGGTGTGAAGGACCCCGTCACCGACTGGTTCAACAAGTACGTCGTCACCGACGTGGCCGAGCAGGACCTGGTCGGGGGAGCCCCGGACCAGGTCACCACGTACACGTACCTGGGCGACGCCGGCTGGCGCAAGGCCAGGCCCGACGGACTGTCCAAGACCGACTACCTGACGTGGAGCGACTGGCGCGGCTACGGCAAGGTCCGGGTCGAGACCTCGGACGGCAGCGTCAAGCCCTCCAACACCAGGACCGAGCACGTCTTCTTCCGCGGCCTGCACGGGGACACCGACCCCGGCGGCGGTACCCGCACCGTCAAACTGACCGCCTCCAACGGGAATGAGTACGAGGACACCGACTGGAAGTCCGGCACCGAACTGGAGACCACGACCTACAACGGCGACAAGATCGTCTCCAAGTCGGTCAACGTCCCCTGGACCAAGGTCACCGGAACCCGCGTCAAGGACTGGGGAACCTCCACCTCCCGCTTCGTCAGGGTCAGCCGCACCGACACCTACGAGGCGCTGGCGGCCGGCGGCTGGCGGCGGACCGCGTCCACCACGTCGTACGACGACAAGGGCCGTGCCGTCCAGGTCGCCGACGTCGGGGACGTGGACGTCGCCGACAACCAGTGCACCCGCACCGAGTACGCCGACAACCCCGACAAGCACATGTACAGCTACGTGTCGCGGGTCGAGACCGTCTCGGTGGACTGCGGCGCGACGACGGACCGCTCCAAGCACGTCATCTCCGACGACCTGACCTTCTACGACAACACGACCACCGTGGGCGCCGCGCCGACCAAGGGCGACACGACCCTGGTGAAGCGGCTGTCCGCGCACGACGGCAAGACCGCGACGTACCAGGAGGTCTCCACCTCCACGTACGACTCCTACGGGCGCCCGCTGGTCGCGACCGACGCGGCGAAGACGCCGACCACGGTCACCTACAAGGAGAACGCGTACGGGCTGGCCGTGTCCAAGACGGAGACGAACGTCTTCGGCTGGGCCTCGACCACCGAGTACGCCCCCCAGTGGGGCACGGTCTCGGCGCAGACCGACATGAACGGCAAGCGCACGGACCTGGCGTACGACGGGCTCGGCCGCATCGTCTCGGTGTGGATGCCCGACCGGTCGAAGACGGACCACACCCCGTCCATCGCCTATGAGTACGGCATCCGGGCCGACGGCGCGAACTACCTGCACACGCAGAAGATCAAGAAGGACGGAGCCGCCTACCGCCACGAGTACACCCTCTACGACGGCCTGCTGAGGCCGCGCCAGGTCCAGACCGAGGCCCAGGGCGGCGGACGCCTCCTGGCGGACACGTACTACGACGGCTCCGGCCGCGTGGTGAAGACCAACAGCACCTACTACGCCAAGGGCGCACCGTCCTCGACGCTGTTCGTCCCGGTCAACGCGGACATCGACGCACAGACGGTGACCGAGTTCGACGGGGCCGGCCGCACCACGGCCAGCATCTTCAACGTCGCGGGCGTGGAGAAGAACCGCACCACCTTCACCTACGGCGGTGACCGGGTCCACGTGGATCCGCCGAACGGCCAGATCCCGACCACGACGATCACGGACGCGCAGGACCGCACGGTCGAACTGCGCCAGTACAAGGGCGACAAGCCCCTTCCGACGGGAACCGCGGCCGACTACGTCGCCACGACGTACGCGTACACGCCGTCCGGCCAGCTGGCCAAGGTGACCGACGACAAGAAGAACACCTGGACGTACACGTACGACCAGCGGGGCCGCAAGCACAGCGCGACCGACCCCGACACCGGCACCAGCACGTTCGAGTACGACGACCTGGACCGGCTGCTGTCGACCACGGACTCGCGGAACAACACCGTCACGTCGGTCTACGACAAGATCGGCCGCGTCACCGAGACCTGGCAGGGCGCCGCGAGCACCGGCACCAAGCTGTCCGTGTCGAAGTACGACACGGTGGCCAAGGGCGAGTTGTACGGCACGTACACCTACAAGGACGGCGCCGTCCTCTCGTCGGTGACCCACACCGCGCTCTCCGACGACCTCGAACCGACCAAGACCAAGTACTACCTGTCGAAGACGGCCGAGCCCGAACTGGGCGGCACGTACGAGGTCGACACCGAGTACAACGCCGACGGCACGGTCAGTTCGCAGACGGTCCCGGCCGGAGGCGGCCTGGCCGAGGAGACGCTCTCGTACCTGTACGACGACCTGCAGCGTCCGATCGGTCTGGACACCTCGCTCGGCGGGTCGAACTACGTCTCCAAGGTCGCGTACTCGCCGACGAACGAGCTGACGGGTCTGGAGCTGAGCACGGGCCGGGCCGGGGACAAGAAGACGTCCCTTTCCTACGCCTACGAGCAGGGCACCGCGCGGCTCGTCAACGCCCGGGTCGCTGTCGAGGGCACCCCCGTGTCCTACGACGCCCGGTACACCTACGACGCGGGCGGCAACGTCCAGTCGATCGTGGACGCCCCGGCCGGCGGCGCCGCCGCCGACGCCCAGTGCTTCCGGTACGACGGCCTGCGCCAGATGACCGAGGCGTGGACGTCGAAGGTCACCCCGGACGGAGCCGCGGGCACCGGTCCGGCCGACGCCGCCTGCGCCCCCGCCGCCTCAGCGACGACGGTCGGCGGTACGGCACCGTACTGGTCCTCCTACGCGTTCGACACGCTCGGCAACCGGACGTCGGAGACCACCCACGGCATCAACGGCTCCGCCACCTCCACCAAGACGTACACCTACGGGGAGAACGGCGAGGGCCCGCACCAGCTCACCACCCAGACGGTGGACACCACCGCCACCTCGTCCACCCCGGCCGTCAAGTCGGCCAACACCTACACCTACGACAACACGGGCAACACCGAGACCCGTGTGCTCAACGGCGACACCCAGAAGCTCGACTGGGACAAGCAGGGCGAGCTCGCCAAGGTCACCAATGCCGACGCCACCACCACGGACTACGTCTACGACGCGTCCGGCGGGCGTCTGCTGAGGAAGACGGCGGACGAGTCCACGTTCTACCTCCCGGGCATGGAACTGCACCTCAAGAAGTCCACCGGTGCGGTGACGGCCACCCGCTAC
The DNA here is from genome assembly GCF_042262625.1 of Streptomyces sp. NPDC056347. NCBI lineage: Bacteria > Bacillati > Actinomycetota > Actinomycetes > Kitasatosporales > Streptomycetaceae > Streptomyces > Streptomyces sp. NPDC056347. Next base: position 5,303 of record NZ_JBHJQP010000151.1, read on the forward strand.
TACGGCCTGGCCGGCCAGACCGTCGCGGTCCGGGACAACAACGGTGTGACGTTCCTGGCCTCCGACCACCACGGCACCGCACAGTTCGCCGTGGACGCGGCCACCGGCACCGTCCAGCGGCGTCGGATGGACCCCTTCGGCGCCGAGCGCGAGCGCACGCCGTCGGACTGGGTGGACGACAAGGGATTCGTCGGCGGCACGGTGCAGGAGTCCACCGGACTCACCACACTCGGAGCACGTGAGTACGACTCCGGGACCGGTCGGTTCATATCCGCCGACCCGATCATCGACTACACCGATCCCCAGCAGATCAACGGCTACGCGTACGGCCTGAACAACCCGGTCACCTTCTCCGACCCGGACGGCCTGAAGCCCGACGACTGCATGATGATCGGCATCAGCTGCAACCTGAACAACAAGGGCGGCTGGGACGTCAAGGCCACCCAGGACTACTACAGCTACTACCAGGTCCAGGCCCCGAACGAGACCCCGGCACAGCACAAGGCCCGCAAGGCGCAGAACGACGCCGACGTGGCCAAGCAGCGCGCGATCGCCGCGGCCAAGGAACTGGCCAAGATCGCCGCCGACGAACTCGGCATCACCGACGCCCTCGACTGCTTCACCACGGGCGCCCTGGGCGCCTGCGGCGCCACCATCATCAACGTCGTCACCAGCGCGGCCGGCGGCATGATCGGCAAATTGGCCAGCAGATATGGCCTCCCATGGAAGTGGAAGAAGGGCGCTGAACTTATCGCCTCCGTGGGGCGCGCGCTCGACAAACTGATCAGTGGCGTCAAGACCTGGTTTAGCAAGTCGAAGCTGGCTCAGGAACTGGGCTCCTGCCCTATCGGCAATAGTTTCACCTCAGGCACCCTGGTGCTCATGGCTGACGGCTCATCCAAACCGATCGAGAAGGTCAAGATTGGTGATGAAGTCGTCGCTACGGACCCTGATACCGGCGAAATAAGATCCCAAAAGGTCACGGCTGAGATAAAGGGTCGCGGCCTGAAGAACCTCGTCAAGGTCACCCTCGACATCGATGGCCCCAAGGGCGACAAGACCGCCTCGGTCACGGCCACGGACGGTCACCCGTTCTGGGTGCCGGAACTGGGTGCCTGGATCAACGCCACCGACCTGAAATCGGGCGAACAGCTCCGCACGGACTCAGGGGAGCAGGTAACGATCCAGACGGTCAAGCGCTGGACGGTCCTGGACGAGACGGTCTACAACCTCACAGTCAGCAAGACCCACACGTACTATGTGCTGGCAGGGGCTACGCCGGTACTCGTTCACAACTGTGGCAGCGCCAGGTTTGCGGTTGATTCCAGCGGTGTTGCGACTGACCTGGAAAACCCGGTGACAGCGACTGAGGCTTACAGTCGCGCCAAGCACTACGGCGGCTCTCAGACGGACGGCGCGAGTGGACGTGCCGCTCGGGCAGCGGGCGAGGGGCAGCCTTGCCCGGACTGTGGTGCCACGATGACAACAGGTACGCGGCATGCCCCGATTCCCGAGCATGATCCACCACTGGTTCTGCACTACTATCGGGGCGGAGGCTCAGCGATGACGGGTGCAGAGCGAAAAGCCTATGCAAGGAACGATGGTATTAACGGAGCTGCATGCCAAACCTGTCAGCGGTCACAAGGGGCTGAAATGACAAAGGTTTCAAAGGCGATTAAGAGGAACCTGGGACTATGACTAAAGGAAACGAACGAATGTCTGCCATCGAGGGGCATGTTCGAAGTTTCTGGGACGGTCATATTGTGGAGTCTGCCTCCTGGGAGCGGGGCCCAATTCGCGAGAGGGTTCCGCAGTTCACTGTCTATCGAGTCATGCCCAAGCGTGCTGGTCAGGCTTGGGTGTACGTGACGGTGGGGTCTTCGCTTGATGGAGCCGACGCCGACGGAACCGAGTTCTTTATCATGTCGCCGGTGGCTTCCGACGTTCACTCGGAAACGTTGGCGATGGTAAGTCACTACCACTCTTTCGAGGCTCATCGGTTGACGGTTGGTTCGGTAATTAATATCGGACGCCCGTGGATGCCAGGTTCACGTATGGACCATCTTCTGGTGAGCCTGCCGTATCCGTATGGGCCCGAACTGGAGTGGTCTCCTCCTGAGGCTGGACGTGCGCGATTCCTGTGGCTGCTGCCGATTCATAAGAGTGAAGCCGAATTCATCAGGCGTGAAAACCTTGATGAGTTTGAGTCCAGGCTAGATTCGAGAGCTGTAAACGTGCTGGACCCCGATCGAGATCCGGTCCTCTAAGTGAGATGGAACCTGCGTGCTGTGCGGATCTCGCTGTGGAGCTAAATTCAGCGGATTGCTGGATTCGGCCTTGATGGGAATCTAGGGATTCTGAACCCGGTTGTAGAGCCCCACCAGGAATAATCCGGTGGGGCTCTACAGCGGTTTGGCGGAAACGTCAGCAAGCGGCAAGTGAGGTGTCCGTCCCGAGCGACGCCGATGCCCTGTTCCAGGGAATAGATCGAGTGGAATCCCGCGCTGCGGAGAAGGCAGCTGCACTGGACCTCTAGCTCAGCGGTGCACTGCGGGCAGAGTTGAGTTCGTGTTGTCGCGCGCGGGCCGACTCGCGAGGCCTTCGAGCTACGCGGTGTGCTCCGTCAGGGCCCCGTCCTTCTCCGCGTACAGGGTGCCGGTCTGCGGGCACTCCCACACACCCGGCTCGCCCTCGCGCTCCACGAGCTTCACGCCCGCGTGGCCGACCCAGCCGATCCGGCGGGCCGGGACGCCGACGACGAGACCGAAGTCGGGGACGTCCTTGGTGACCACCGCGCCGGCCGCGACCATGGCCCAGCGGCCGATCCGGACCGGGGCGACGGCGACCGAGCGGGCGCCCAGGGAGGCGCCCTCGGCGATCTTCACGCCCACGGCCTCCCAGTCGCCGCCGCGCTTCTGCTTGCCGTCGGGGTCGACGGAGCGCGGGTTGTGGTCGTTGGTGAGGACCACCGACGGGCCGATGAAGACCCCGTCCGCCAGCTCGGCGGGCTCGTACACGAGCGCGTAGTTCTGGATCTTGACGTTGTCGCCGATCCGGACGCCCGTGCCGACGTAGGCGCCGCGTCCCACCACACAGCCCTCGCCGAGCCGGGCGCCCTCGCGGATCTGGGCGAGCTCCCAGACACTGCTCCCGGCGCCGATCTCGGCGGTCTCGTCGACCTGGGCGGTGGGCTGGACTCTGTAGTTCACTGAACGTCTGCCTTTCGGAGTGGGTCCTCGCGCGGCGAGCCTACGACCTGGCGGAACACGGTCTCTCCCGAGGCGTCCGACAGCGGCCCGGTTTGACCGGCCGCGGGCAGCCCCGTAATCTTGCCCATCGGCGTGTTTCCTACGCGCGCCTTCCCCTGAGCACATTCCTTCCGACGGCTCCGCCCGCCGGGAGAGGCCGCTCATCCTTCCGGATCGTCACGGGCCCGAGCCCGTGCGGGCGGCTGGCATCAGGGGTTCCGTTCCGAGCGAGAGAGAGATCCGCGTGTACGCCATCGTGCGCAGCGGTGGCCGCCAGCACAAGGTTGCTGTCGGTGACATCGTCGAGGTTGACAAGATTTCCACGGCCAAGGTTGGCGACACGGTCGAGCTCTCGACCCTGCTCGTGGTCGACGGCGACGCCGTGACCAGCGACCCGTGGGTGCTGGCCGGCATCAAGGTCCAGGCCGAGGTCGTGGACCACCACAAGGGTGCGAAGATCGACATCCTTCGCTACAAGAACAAGACCGGCTACCGCCGTCGCCAGGGTCACCGCCAGCAGTACACGGCGATCAAGGTCACCGGTATCCCCGCGGCTGCGAAGTAAGGGACTGAGGAGACATGGCACACAAGAAGGGCGCATCGTCCACCCGGAACGGGCGCGATTCCAATGCTCAGCGGCTCGGCGTGAAGCGCTTCGGCGGTCAGGCCGTCAACGCCGGTGAGATCCTGGTCCGCCAGCGCGGCACCCACTTCCACCCGGGCACGGGCGTCGGCCGTGGCGGCGACGACACGCTGTTCGCGCTCGCCGCCGGTGCGGTCGAGTTCGGCACGCACCGTGGCCGCAAGGTCGTGAACATCGTTCCGATCGCCGGCTGACACCCCGGCGCTCGTCGAGCGATCTCTGCGGAGGCGGACCTCACTTCCCGTACGGGAAGCGGGTCCGCCTTTCGCGTGTTCCTCCCATGAGGAACGTCGTTCCCCCGGGCCCCAGGGCGCGGGCGGCGGGACGACACGAGTGAGACATTTCTGTACGGATGTAACTGGAGGTTCCACCCATGACCACCTTCGTGGACCGCGTCGAACTGCATGTCGCCGCGGGTAACGGAGGCCACGGCTGTGCCTCCGTACACCGCGAGAAGTTCAAGCCGCTCGGCGGCCCGGACGGCGGCAACGGCGGCCGTGGCGGCGATGTGACCCTGGTCGTCGACCAGGCGGTCACCACGCTTCTCGACTATCACCACCACCCCCACCGCAAGGCCACCAACGGCCAGCCCGGCGCGGGCGACCACCGTTCCGGCAAGGACGGCCAGGACCTGGTCCTGCCGGTGCCCGACGGTACGGTCGTGCTCGACCGGAACGGCGAGGTGCTCGCCGACCTGGTCGGCCAGGGCACCACGTTCGTCGCCGGCCAGGGCGGCCGAGGTGGCCTCGGCAACGCCGCGCTGGCCTCCGCCCGGCGCAAGGCCCCCGGCTTCGCGCTGCTCGGCGAGCCCGGCGAGGCCCGGGACATCGTCCTGGAGCTGAAGACCGTCGCCGACGTCGCGCTGGTCGGCTACCCGAGCGCGGGCAAGTCCTCGCTGATCTCCGTCCTCTCCGCGGCCAAGCCGAAGATCGCCGACTACCCCTTCACCACCCTCGTCCCGAACCTCGGCGTGGTGACCGCGGGCAGCACCGTCTACACCGTCGCCGACGTCCCCGGCCTGATCCCGGGCGCCAGCCAGGGCCGCGGCCTGGGCCTGGAGTTCCTGCGCCACGTCGAGCGCTGCTCGGTCCTGGTGCACGTACTGGACACCGCGACGCTGGAGTCCGACCGCGACCCGGTCTCCGACCTCGACATCATCGAGGAGGAGCTGAAGCAGTACGGCGGCCTCGAGGACCGGCCCCGCATCGTCGTCCTCAACAAGATCGACATCCCGGACGGCCAGGACCTCGCCGACATGATCCGGCCGGACCTGGAGAAGCGCGGCTACCGCGTCTTCGAGGTGTCCGCGGTCGCCCGTACCGGGCTGAAGGAGCTCTCCTACGCGCTCGCCGGGATCGTCGCCGAGGCGCGCGCGGCCAAGCCGGTGGAGGTGGCGACCCGGATCGTCATCCGCCCGAAGGCCGTCGACGAGGCGGGCTTCACCGTCACGCAGGAGGAGGACGGCCTCTACCGGGTGCGCGGCGAGAAGCCGGAGCGCTGGGTGCGCCAGACCGACTTCAACAACGACGAGGCCGTCGGCTACCTGGCCGACCGGCTCAACCGCCTCGGGGTCGAGGGCGCGCTGCTGAAGGCCGGTGCCCGGTCCGGGGACGGCGTCGCGATCGGCGCCGAGGACAACGCGGTCGTCTTCGACTGGGAGCCGTCGATGTCCGCCGGCGCGGAGATGCTCGGCCGCCGGGGCGAGGACCACCGCTTCGAGGAGCCGCGCCCGGCGGCACAGCGCCGCCGCGACCGCGAGGCGGAGCGCGACGAGGCCCAGCGCGACTTCGACGACTTCAACCCGTTCTGATCCGGCCATCCTGTTCCGGCCGGTCGCGCGCCCCGTACAGCCCGTACGGACCCTGTGCGACCGGCCGGAGCACGTTCCTCCTGTCACACGTCCGAGGGAACCAAACCTGCTCAGGGGTGATTGATACCGCTCAGTCGTGTGGCGTCGATCACCCGTCAGGGAGGCGCGGATTCCGGTATTCGCCCTGATGACAAGGGAACGAAAGGTTTCACGGGGGCGTGCGGCGGCCGTCGTCCACCTTGCGAGACGGTAACGGAGAGTGCAACCATCGCTGTATCTCCCAGCCTCGCAAGGTAGGTCGTCTGTGTCTGCTCAGCACATAGCCAAAGCCCGAACCACAGCAGTCGTGCTCGCCGGCGGCACCGGCCAGCGCGTGGGTCTGTCCATTCCCAAGCAGCTGCTGAAGATCGCTGGCAAGGCCGTTATCGAGCACACGCTGTCGATCTTCCAGCAGTCCGATTCCATCGACGACATCATCGTGCTGATGGCGCCGGGTTACGTGCCCGACGTGGAGAAGATCGTCGCCAAGGCCGGCCTCACCAAGGTCGTCAGGGTGATCGAGGGCGGCTCCACGCGCAACGAGACCACCGAGCGCGCCATCGCGGCCCTCGGCGAGGGCCTGGCCGAGGGCGAGGACCGCAACGTCCTCTTCCACGACGCCGTGCGCCCGCTGCTCTCGCAGCGCGTCATCAAGGACTGCGTCGACGCCCTCGACCGCTACCAGGCGGTCGACGTCGCCATCCCGTCCGCGGACACGATCATCGTGACCCGCACCCACGGCGGCGACGGCGAGTTCATCACCGACGTGCCGGACCGCTCCCGGCTGCGCCGGGGCCAGACGCCGCAGGCCTTCAAGCTGTCCACGATCCGCCGGGCCTACGAGGTCGCCGCGGGCGACCCGAACTTCCAGGCGACCGACGACTGCTCGGTCGTGCTGAAGTACCTCCCCGACGTACCGATCTACGTCGTGGCCGGCGACGAGTACAACATGAAGGTCACGCAGCCGGTCGACGTCTTCATCGCGGACAAGCTGTTCCAGCTGGCCTCCACGGCAGCCCCGCAGCCCGCCGACGACGCCGCCTACCGCGAGCTGCTCACCGGCAGGACCCTGGTCGTCTTCGGAGGCTCGTACGGCATCGGCGCGGACATCGCGACGCTCGCCGAGTCCTACGGCGCCACCGTCTACGCCCTGGGCCGCTCCACCACCGGCACGCACGTGGAGAACCCGGTCCACATCGACGAGGCGCTCTCCAAGGCGTACGCCGAGACCGGCCGGGTCGACTACGTCATCAACACCGCCGGGGTGCTCCGCATCGGCAAGCTCGCCGGGACCGACAGCGCGACCATCCAGGAGGCGCTCAACGTCAACTACCTGGCCCCCGTGCAGATCGCCCGGGCCTCGTACAAGTACCTCGCCGAGACCAAGGGCCAGCTGCTGCTCTACACCTCCAGCAGCTACACCCGGGGCCGCGCGGAGTACAGCCTCTACTCCTCGACCAAGGCCGCCATGGTGAACCTCACCCAGGCGCTCTCGGACGAGTGGGCGGCCGACGGCGTGCGGGTGAACTGCGTGAACCCCGAGCGCACCGCCACCCCGATGCGCACCAAGGCCTTCGGCCAGGAGCCCGCAGGCACCCTGCTCTCCTCCGAGGCGGTGGCCAGGACCTCGCTCGACGTCCTGCTCTCCGAGCTGACCGGTCATGTCATCGACGTACGACAGCAGGACCCCACCAAGGGTGCCTCCGAGGCATCCGGTTTTGAGCAGGCCCTTGCCGCCGTCCTGGACCGACAGGCCGATGTGTAATACTGCTTGACAATCGACTATTCGGACCCCTGCCGTCGCTTCGGGCGAACCGCAGGGGTCCGAATTCGTGAAGCTCTGCCTTCACAATCCCCTCGTAACATAAAGACAAGTCGGCACCCTCGGGAGCGGTACTTCGTGATTTCGAAAGCCATGCGCTTGGCTCGGGTGGGCAGCGGTTCGGAGCTTGCCGCCGCGCTCCTGATGGCTGTGGGGTTCCCGTGCATAATGCTCGCGGCAATAATCCCCAATCTCTGGTTCTTCGCCGCGGCCGTCGCGGCCACCTATCTCGCGGACCGCTATCTGCACCACCGCGGGAGCTACCTGGTCAACCGGCTCACCACCGTCCGGGCCGGTATTTCGATCCGCTTCCTGGTCCGTCAGCTGCTGCTCATCCTGCTGCTGTCCCGCATGGGATACGGCGAGGAGACGCTGTTCTACGTGACGGTCGCCTGCCTGCTGCTCTTCTACGGACTCCAGGCACCGCAGAGCGCGATCGTCACGCTGATCCGGCTGCGCCGCAAGCTGCCGGTGGTCACCCTCAACGTCGACCTGGAGCGGCTGCGCGTCCCCGACGCCCCGCCGACGCTGCTGATGAACCGCCCCGCGGAGAAGATGCTCCATCTGGACGTCTTCGCCATCGCGGGCGTGCTGATCGCGGTCGAGACCGGCAGGGACGGCATCGCCTACGCGGGCTTCGCCGTGACGCTCCTCGCGGCCCTCGGCTACCTGCTGCTGCTCCTGCCCTACATCCGCCCGAAGCGCCAGGTGCCGTCCGCGGACCGGACGCTGGCCGCGGTGGACACCTGGCTGCGTGAGTACAAGCCGTCGGTGGTCCTGTACTTCTCGGGCTCCAAGGAGTCGGCCTACCAGGTCAACATGTGGCTGGAGACCATGGCCCAGCTCGGCGGGCAGCCGATGGTCCTGCTGCGCGAGCGCAACATCGTGCCGCAGCTCGCCACCACCTCGGTGCCGGTGCTCTGCGTGCCCGGCGGCGTGCACCTGATGAACATGGACCTCTCGTCGGTGCGGGTCGCGCTCTACGCGGCCAACGTCGGCAAGAACATCCATCTGCTCCGGGTGCCGACGATGAAGCACGTCTTCATCGGCCACGGCGACAGCGACAAGATCGCCAGCGTCAACCCGTACAGCAAGGTCTACGACGAGGTGTGGACCGCGGGCCGGGCCGGCCGCGACCGGTACGCGCTGGCCGACGTCGGCGTGCGCGACGAGGACATCGTGGAGGTGGGCCGCCCGCAGCTGGCCACCATCCAGCCGTGGTCCGGTGCGCAGAAGAACCCGATCCCGACCGTGCTGTACGCCCCCACCTGGGAGGGCTGGGACGACAACCCGGGCAACACCTCCCTGCTGCTGGCCGGCGAGAACATCGTCAGGCGGCTGCTGACGGCCGAGCGGCCGGTCCGGCTGCTGTACAAGCCGCACCCCTTCACCGGCACCCGCAGCGCCAAGGCCAAGGCCGTGCACCAGCGCATCACGGCGATGATCGAGAAGGCCGCCGCGGAGCGCGCCACCGATGCCCGCTGGTCGGAGCAGGCCGCCGCGCTCAAGGGCGACCAGGCCGCGGCGCGGGCCGAGCTGGCCCGCATCGAGGCGCGACTGGCCGAGCTGGCCGGTGGCGGCGCGAGCACCGCGCGCGACGAGGCGGAGCTGTCCCGGGACTCGCTGGCCGATCCGGCGCGCGAGGCGGAGACGGCGCGGCTCAAGGACGAGTGGAACGCGGCGTCCTGGCGTGCGCAGGGCTGGTGGGAGCACCGGGTCGTCACCGGCGCCCGGATGCGGCTGTACGACTGCTTCAACGAGTCCGACGCCATGGTCTCGGACATCTCCAGCGTGGTCTCCGACTTCATCGCGAGCGGCAAGCCGTACGCGGTCACGGACTCGGCGGAGCTGGGCGCGGAGGAGTTCCGTCGGCAGAACACCGCGGTGCGCGCCGCGGTGATCCTGTCCAACTCGGCGGCCGAGCTGGACGAGCTGCTCGCCGCGGTCGCGGACCCGGCCTCGGACACCCTGGCGGACGACCGGCGCGAGCTGAAGCAGTACCTGCTCGGCCCGGACGAGCCCACCTCGATCGTCCAGTTCGACAACGCGGTCAAGGCGCTCGCGGCCAAGTCCGAAGCCCGGAACACCGGGGTCGCCAAGAGCCTCGGGGAGCCCGTGAGCAGCTGAGAGGCGGCTCATTCGCATTACCGGTCGAGCAAGGCCCGGTACAACCTCGCAAAAGGTTGTACCGGGCCTTTGTGATGAGTGTCACTACACGCTTTTGGGGCGTCGGACAACCGATGGAGACGGTCGACTGTCTTCTGTTTACGTGAAGCAGACGCGAATTCCAGATGTGACCGTGATCGTCGGCGCATATGAAGCGATGCCTTACCTCGTCCGCTGTCTCGAATCGGTGGAGGCGCAGACGATCGGTGCCGAACGGATTGAAATCGTGGCGGTGGACGACGGCTCCACCGACGGCACCGGTGAGTATCTGGAAGAATTCGCGGCGAGGTCCAAAGTCCGGACCAGGGTCGTCAGACAGAAGAACTCCGGCGGGCCCAGCGGGCCGCGCAATGTGGGGCTCGGCCTGGCACGCGGCCGCTATGTGTTCTTCCTGGACGCCGACGACTATTTCGGCGAGGAGGCGCTGGCCCGCATGGTGGCAATGGCTGACCGGGCCGGAACCGATGTGGTGCTCGGCAAGGTGGTCGGCGTGAACAGGGGGGCGCCGCAGTCGATGTGGGGCGCCACCAAGGAGCGCGTCGACGTGTACAGCTCCAAGGTCATTTACACCCTGAGCGCGCAGAAACTCTTCCGGCGCGAACTGCTGGAACGGCTCTCACTGAGGTTCGACGAGAGTCTCCGTACCGGCGAGGACGCCCTCTTCACGATGGAGGCGTATCTGCGGGGTGCCGGGATCTCGGTGATCGCTGATTATGTCTGCTATTACCTGGTGGGCCGTGATGACGGAAAGCACGTCACGAAGAGCGGTACCTACGAATGGCGCTTCGACTCGATGAGCGCCATAATGGCGCTCATTCACCGTATCGAGCCGGCGGGGCCGAAGCGGGATTTCCTGATGGTCCGGCCCTTCACGGTCGGGATGCTCCAGCAGTTCGGGCCCGTGGTGCTGAGGGATTCCGAGGAAGTCCGGCGGCACAAGATGGAACTCGCGCGTCCGCTGATGGACGCGTACTGGCACGCGGGTGTGGCCCGGCTGATCAAGGTTCCGGAACGGCTGCGGCTCGCCTGCGTGGCGTACGGCAGCCCGGACCTCCTCGTCGAGGTGGTGCGGTACGTCCGGGCGAAGACGGTGCCGGACATGGTCCGCTCGCCCGACGGCAGGACTCTCTACCTCGCGTACCCGCGCTTCCGTGACCGGGCGGCGGCGCTGCCCGACTCCATGTACGAGGTCACCGTGCCCGACTGGCGTGACGGCAAGCGCATCGAGCGGCCGGGGGAGGCGGCCCGCCGGGCCTCGCTGTCCCGGCGGGTGGCCCGCAGGATGCGCCGCGACGCGATGCGCTGGAAGGAGCGCCTGAATGTGGGGTAATGGGGCTTGTAAAGCGTGCGTACTTCCAACGGGTGAGTGCGGCGGATTCCCCGAATATCACACCGAATCTCAGTAAAATTGATCGGACGTCGCGGATGCGGCGGGACCGACAGATCTTCTTGGGGACTGGTCAAGTGAAGGCTCTCGTACTGTCCGGAGGGGCCGGCACCCGCCTGCGTCCCATCACGCACACCTCGGCCAAGCAATTGGTGCCCGTGGCGAACAAGCCCGTGCTGTTCTACGGGCTGGAGGCGATCGCGGACGCCGGAATCACCGAGGTCGGCATCATCGTGGGCGACACCGCCCCCGAGATCCGGGAAGCGGTCGGCGACGGCTCGGCCCTCGGCATCGAGGTCACGTACATCCCGCAGGACGAGCCGCTCGGGCTGGCGCACGCGGTGCTGATCGCCCGCGATTTCCTGGGGGACGACGACTTCGTCATGTACCTCGGCGACAACTTCATCGTCGGCGGGATCACCGGTCTGGTGGAGGAGTTCCGCTCGGACCGGCCCGACGCGCAGATCCTGCTGACGCAGGTGCCCAACCCGACCTCCTTCGGCGTCGCGGAGCTGGACGACGCGGGCCGGGTGGTGGCGCTGGAGGAGAAGCCGAAGGAGCCCAAGAGCGATCTGGCGCTCGTGGGCGTCTACCTCTTCACCCCCGCGATCCACGAGGCGGTCCGCGCCATCGAGCCGTCCTGGCGCGGCGAGCTGGAGATCACCCACGCCATCCAGTGGCTGATCGACCAGAAGCGCGACGTGCGTTCCACCACGATCCACGGCTACTGGAAGGACACCGGCAACGTCACCGACATGCTGGAGGTCAACCGGACGGTCCTGGAGACCGTCGAGCCCTCCCACGAGGGCGCCGAGGTGGACGCGGAGAGCGAGATCATCGGCCGGGTCCGGATCGAGCCGGGTGCCAAGGTCAGCGCCAGCCGGATCGTGGGTCCCGCGATCGTCGGAGCCCGGTCGGTGATCAGCGGCGCGTACGTGGGCCCCTTCACCTCGGTCTCGGAGGACGTCCGCATCGAGGACAGCGAGATCGAGTACTCCATCGTCCTGAAGGGTGCCTCCATCGTCGGTGTCCGCCGCGTCGAGGCGTCGCTCATCGGCCATGACGTCGAAGTGACTCCCGCCCCCCGTTCCCCGTCCGCCCACCGACTCGTGCTCGGCGACCACAGCAAGGTGCAGATCTCCTCATGACCACCCACATCCTGGTGACCGGCGGTGCCGGTTTCATCGGATCGCACTACGTCCGTACGGTGCTCGGCCCCGAGGGCCCCGGCGATGTCGCGGTCACCGTGCTCGACAAGCTCACCTACGCGGGAAATCCGGCCAATCTCGACGAGGTGCGCGAGCACCCCGGTTTCCGGTTCGTGCAGGGCGACATCTGCGACGCGGAGCTGGTCGCCGAGTTGATGGCCGAGCACGACCAGGTGGTGCACTTCGCCGCCGAGTCGCACGTGGACCGCTCCATCGACGGGGGCGCCGAGTTCGTCCGTACCAATGTGGTGGGCACGCACACCCTGATCCACGCCGCGCACCTGGCGGGCATCAAGACCTTCGTGCACATCTCCACCGACGAGGTGTACGGCTCGATCGACGAGGGCTCCTGGCCCGAGACCGACCCGCTGGCGCCGAATTCGCCGTACTCCGCGGCCAAGGCGTCCAGCGACCTGATCGCGCTGTCGTACCACCGCACGCACGGCCTCGACGTGCGGGTGACCCGCTGCTCCAACAACTACGGGCACCACCACTTCCCCGAGAAGGTCATCCCGCTCTTCGTCACCAACCTGCTGGACGGGAAGACGGTCCCGCTCTACGGCGACGGCGCCAACGTCCGCGACTGGCTGCACATCGACGACCACGTCCAGGGCATCGAGCTGGTCCGCACCAAGGGCCGGGCCGGCGAGGTCTACAACATCGGCGGCGGCACCGAGCTCTCCAACAAGGAGCTCACCGGGCTGCTGCTGGACGCCTGCGGAGCCGACTGGGACACCAGCGTCACCTATGTGGAGGACCGCAAGGGCCACGACCGCCGCTACTCGGTCGACTGCACCAAGATCCGTGAGGAGCTGGGCTACGAGCCCCGCAAGGACTTCCGCACCGGCCTCGCCGAGACGGTCCAGTGGTACCGCGACAACCGCGCCTGGTGGGAGCCGCTGAAGGAGAGGGCCGCTCTGTGAGCGCCGTCTGGCTGGTCACCGGCGCCGCCGGGATGCTGGGCCGGGACGTCCTGGCCCGGCTCGCCGCCGAGGACGTCACCGCGGTCGCCGCGGACCGCGCGGCGCTGGACGTCGCGGACCCGGACGCGGTGCGGGCGGCCTTCGCGGAACACCGCCCGGCCGTCGTGGTGAACTGCGCCGCCTGGACCGCGGTCGACGACGCGGAGTCCCAGGAGGAGGCCGCGCTGCGGGTCAACGGCACGGGCCCCGCGGTCCTCGCCGAGGCCTGCCGCGAGCACGGCACCGTACTCCTCCAGGTCTCCACCGACTACGTCTTCGCCGGTGACGCCGAGAAGCCGTACGCCGAGGACGACCCGACCGGGCCGCGCAGCGCCTACGGCCGCACCAAGCTGGCCGGCGAGCGGGCCGTGCTGAGCACCTTGCCGGAGTCCGGGTACGTGGTCCGCACCGCCTGGCTGTACGGCGCGGGCGGCGGCAACTTCGTCCGTACGATGATCAGGCTGGAGGGGGTCAAAGAGACCCTCGACGTGGTGGACGACCAGCGCGGCCAGCCCACCTGGACGGTCGACCTGGCCGACCGGCTGGTCCGGCTCGGGCAGGCGGCCCTCGCGGGCGCCGCGCCCGCCGGCGTCTACCACGGCACCAGCGGCGGCGAGACGACCTGGTTCGGCTTCACCCGGGAGATCTTCCGGCTGCTCGGCACCGATCCGGAGCGCGTCCGCCCCACGACCAGCGAAGCCTTCGTACGACCGGCGCCCCGGCCCGCGTACAGCGTGCTGGGGCACGACCGCTGGGCCGCCGCCGGGATCGAACCGGTGCGGGACTGGCGGAATGCGCTGGCGGAGGCTTTTCCGGCGCTGCTCGCGGCGGAGCGCCCGTGATGGTCAATTGATCGACTAATTCGAAGAGGGACGCAACACGGATTTACATAGCAGGAAACGCTTACGTCATCGTGCGATCATAAGATAACTTCGCCGAGCATCCAGCCAGTTGGTTTCTGCGAAGGGCTGCTCCACGTGAACCGCCATGACTTCCTGCGTCACCTGCACCGCGTCTACCGCCCCCGGAACTATCTGGAGATCGGGGTCAACGACGGCAGAAGCCTGGCTCTCTCACGGGTCCCTTCCGTCGCCGTCGACCCCGCCTTCCGGGTCGTCACCGATATCAGCTGCGACGTCCACCTGGTCAGGGCGACCAGCGACGACTTCTTCGCCCGCAAGGACCCGCTGCTGCACCTGCGCAACGGCCGCAACCCGTTCCGCGCCCTCGCCCGCCGCGACCCGCTCAACCTCCTCGGCGGCGACCCGAAGCTGGAGCTGTCCTTCATCGACGGCATGCACCTCTTCGAGTACGCCCTGCGCGACTTCATGAACGTGGAGAAGCACTCCCGCTGGTCGAGCGTGATCGTGCTGGACGACATGCTGCCGCGCGACGTCGACGAGGCCGCCCGGGACCGGCACACGAAGTACTGGACCGGTGACGTGTACAAGGTGGTGCAGGTGCTGCGCCGCTACCGCCCCGACCTGGTGGTCGCCGAGGTGGACACGGAGCCGACCGGTGTGGTCGTCGTGTTCGGCGCCGACCCGGCGAACGACACCCTGAAGAAGGCGTACGACAAGATCATCGAGGAGTACGTCGTACCCGACCCGCAGGACGTCCCCGAGGAAGTGCTGAACCGCAAGAGCGCTGTCCGGCCCGAGGCGCTGCTCCGCGCCGACTTCTGGCCGGCCCTCGCCCGCGCCCGCAATCTGCACCGCCCGCGCTCCGCGTTCGCGCCGCTGCGCCCGCGCATCCAGCGGGTGACCGGCTGACCGGCCGCACACGAAGCCCCCGCGGGTCCGTCGCACGG
>NZ_JBHJQP010000152.1:0-20269 GCF_042262625.1 Streptomyces sp. NPDC056347
GTCAGGACTCGCGGCCGCGCCGGTGGGGCGTGGTGGCCGCGCCGGCGGGGCGCGGCAGGCCCTACGCCTCGCGGGTTCCCGCGTACATGTCGTCGATGAGGTCCTTGTACGCACGCTCGACGACCGGCCGCTTGAGCTTGAGGCTGGGGGTCAGCTCGCCGTGCTCGATGTCGAGGTCGCGGGGCAGCAGCCGGAACTTCTTGATGGTCTGCCAGCGCTGGAGGCCCCCGTTGAGCCGCTTCACGTAGCCCTCGATGAGCGCGACGGTCTGCGGGGCGGCCACCACGTCGGCGTACGGCTTGCCGCCCAGGCCGTTCTCGGCGGCCCAGCCGAGGAGGGTCGGCTCGTCGAGCGCGATCAGCGCGGTGCAGAAATTGCGGTCGGCGCCGTGCACCAGGATGTTGGAGACGAACGGGCAGACCGCCTTGAACTGCCCCTCGACCTCCGCCGGGGCGATGTACTTGCCGCCGGACGTCTTGATCAGGTCCTTCTTGCGGTCGGTGATCCGCAGGTAGCCGTCCACGGACAGCTCGCCGATGTCACCGGTGTGGAACCAGCCGTCCGACTCCAGGACCTCGGCCGTCTTCTCCGGCTGTCCGTGGTAGCCCTCCATGATGCCGGGGCCGCGCAGCAGGATCTCGCCGTCGTCGGCGATCCGTACCTCGGTGCCGGGGAGCGGCTTGCCGACGGTGCCGGTGCGGTAGGCCTCGCCCGGGTTGACGAAGGAGGCGGCGCTGGACTCGGTGAGTCCGTAGCCCTCCAGGATGTGGATGCCCGCGCCCGCGAAGAAGAGGCCGATGTCGGGGGCGAGCGCCGCGGAGCCGGAGACGCAGGCCCGCAGCCGGCCGCCGAAGGCCTCCCGGATCTTGGCGAAGACCAGGGTGTCGGCGACCTTGTGCTTGGCGCCGAGCGCGAAGGGGACGGAGGCGGTACCGGTGCGCCGGAAGTTGTCCTGCGAGACCGTGGCGTACTCCCTGGCGACCCCGGCCGCCCACTGGAAGATCTTGTACTTGGCCCCGCCCCCGGCCCGGGCCTTGGCGGCGACGCCGTTGTAGACCTTCTCGAAGATGCGGGGCACGGCCGCCATGTACGTCGGCTGGACGACCGGCAGGTTCTCGATGATCTTGTCGACCCGGCCGTCGACGGCGGTGACGTGGCCCACCTCGATCTGGCCGGAGGTGAGGACCTTGCCGAAGACGTGCGCGAGCGGCAGCCAGAGGTACTGGACGTCCTCGGAGGTGATGAGGCCGGTGGAGACGGTGGCCTTGGCCATGTACGACCAGTTGTCGTGCGGCAGGCGCACTCCCTTGGGCCGACCGGTGGTGCCCGAGGTGTAGATCAGGGTGGCGAGCTGCTCCGGGGTGATGGCGGCGACCCGCTCCTTGATCGCCCCGGGGTGCTCCGTGAGGTACGCGGTGCCGCGGGCCTCCAGCTCGGCGAGGGTGAGCAGCCAGCCCTCGGGGTCGTCCTCGGCGGCTTCGGCGCCCTCGGGATCGATGACGACGACATGAGCGAGCTCGGGCAGCTCGGCGCGGCGCTCGCGGGCCTTGGCCAGCTGCCCGGCGTCCTCCGCGATCAGGACCCGGCTGCCGGAGTCGGAGAGGATGAACGCCGACTCCTCGGCATTGGTCGACGGGTAGACCGTGGTGGTGGCGGCGCCCGCGCACATCACGCCGAGGTCGGCGAGGATCCACTCCACCCGGGTGCCGGAGGCGAGCGCGACCCGCTCCTCGGCCCCGACGCCCAGGGCGATGAGTCCGGCGGCGACGGCATAGACCCGCTCGGCGGCCTGCGCCCAGCTCAGCGACTTCCACTCATCGGGCCCCTGGCCGGTGGCCGAGGGGACGGGGTAGCGGTACGCCTCCCCGTCGGGGGTGGCCGCCACGCGGTCGATGAAGAGGTTCGCCACGGAGGGCGGTCGGTTCTCGATCAAGGTCAGTGTGTCGCTCACGACGTCCTCCGGGCCTGCGGCAGTGCTTCACGACCGGCTGCTGTTTGCTGCTGACTGCTGATGTTCCTGCTTCTTCGTCCTGCTTCGCTTCGTTTCCCGCGTACGGCCGTCCGCTGGTCCGGCGGCACCCGGTCCCGCTTGTTTAACTGGCGAGTAACTACGAGGCCGTGATCAGGGTAGAGCGCCCGGGTCCCCCGCGTAAGAGGCAAGGGGCCGCCGCTTCATAACGAACGGGCCCCCGCCGCCGCTGAACGCTGCGGTGCGGGGGCCCGTCCGGACGGCCTCGATGCGGGGCGGGGCTACTTCTTGCCCTTGCTCTCCCCGCCGGACTCGTCCGTGGACAGCACGGCGATGAAGGCCTCCTGCGGGACCTCCACGCTGCCGACCATCTTCATCCGCTTCTTGCCTTCCTTCTGCTTCTCCAGCAGCTTCCGCTTACGGGAGATGTCACCGCCGTAGCACTTGGCGAGGACGTCCTTGCGGATGGCGCGGACCGTCTCACGGGCGATGACCCGGGCGCCGATGGCGGCCTGGATCGGCACCTCGAAGTTCTGCCGGGGGATCAGCTCGCGCAGCTTGGCGACCAGCCGCACGCCGTACGCGTACGCCTTGTCCTTGTGCGTGACGGCGGAGAACGCGTCGACCTTGTCGCCGTGCAGCAGGATGTCGACCTTGACGAGCTGGGCGGTCTGCTCGCCGGTGGGCTCGTAGTCGAGCGAGGCGTACCCGCGCGTCTTGGACTTCAGCTGGTCGAAGAAGTCGAAGACGATCTCGGCGAGCGGCAGGGTGTAGCGGATCTCGACCCGGTCCTCGGAGAGGTAGTCCATGCCGAGGAGGGTGCCGCGGCGCTGCTGGCAGAGCTCCATGATCGCGCCGATGAACTCGCTGGGGGCCAGGACCGTGGCGCGCACGACGGGCTCGTGCACCTTGTCGATCTTGCCCTCGGGGAATTCGCTCGGGTTGGTGACGGTGTGCTCGGTGCCGTCCTCCATGTCGACGCGGTAGACCACGTTGGGGGCGGTGGCGATGAGATCGAGGCCGAACTCGCGCTCCAGCCGCTCACGGATCACGTCGAGGTGGAGCAGGCCGAGGAAGCCGACGCGGAAGCCGAAGCCGAGGGCCGCGGAGGTCTCCGGCTCGTACACCAGGGCGGCGTCGTTGAGCTGGAGCTTGTCGAGGGCCTCGCGCAGGTCCGGGTAGTCCGAGCCGTCCAGCGGGTAGAGCCCGGAGAAGACCATCGGCTTGGGGTCCTTGTAGCCGCCCAGCGCCTCGGTCGCACCCTTGTTCAGGGAGGTGATCGTGTCACCGACCTTGGACTGCCGGACGTCCTTCACCCCGGTGATGATGTAGCCGACCTCGCCGACGCCGAGGCCGTCGGCCGGGGTCATCTCCGGGGAGGAGACCCCGATCTCCAGCAGCTCGTGGGTGGCGCCGGTGGACATCATCCGGATGCGCTCGCGCTTGTTCAGCTGCCCGTCGACCACTCGGACGTACGTGACGACGCCGCGGTACGAGTCGTAGACCGAGTCGAAGATCATCGCGCGGGCCGGGGCGTCCGCCACACCGACCGGGGCCGGGACGTCCCTGACCACCCGGTCGAGCAGCGCGTCCACGCCGATGCCGGTCTTCGCGGAGACCTTGAGCACGTCCTCCGGCTGGCAGCCGATGAGGTTGGCCAGCTCCTCGGAGAACTTCTCCGGCTGCGCGGCCGGCAGGTCGATCTTGTTGAGCACCGGGACGATGGTGAGGTCGTTCTCCATCGCCAGGTAGAGGTTGGCGAGCGTCTGGGCCTCGATGCCCTGGGCCGCGTCGACCAGCAGGACCGTGCCCTCGCAGGCGGCGAGCGAACGCGAGACCTCGTAGGTGAAGTCCACGTGGCCCGGGGTGTCGATCATGTTGAGGACATGGGTGCGGCCCTGTCCCTCGCCCGTCTCGGGCGTCCAGGGCAGACGGACCGCCTGGGACTTGATGGTGATGCCGCGCTCGCGCTCGATGTCCATACGGTCGAGGTACTGAGCACGCATCTGCCGCTGGTCGACCACCCCGGTCAGCTGGAGCATCCGGTCGGCAAGGGTCGACTTGCCGTGGTCGATGTGCGCGATGATGCAGAAGTTGCGGATCAGCGCCGGGTCGGTACGGCTCGGCTCGGGCACGTGGGTAGGGGTCGCGGGCACGCAGGGTCCTGATTCTTGAGACGCCGAACGCCGTGTCTCGGGTCGATGTCGGGTCGGTCGGATCGATACGTAGCCTCCATCGTCCCATGGTTGCCGGGCGGAGACCGGTTTGGGCCGGTCGGAGCGGGGCTGGTACCGTTGACAGCTGTGTCTCGCGACTCTCTCGGGCCGCGAGGCGCACATCGAAGACCCAACGAACCTGAAAAGGCTCTTTTCGTGGCGAACATCAAGTCCCAGATCAAGCGGAACAAGACGAACGAGAAGGCGCGCCTGCGCAACAAGGCCGTCAAGTCCTCGCTCAAGACCGCTATCCGCAAGGCCCGCGAGGCCGTCGCCGCCGGTGACGTCGAGAAGGCCACCGTGGCCACCCGCGACGCTTCCCGTGCGCTCGACAAGGCCGTCTCGAAGGGTGTCATCCACAAGAACGCCGCCGCCAACAAGAAGTCGGCGCTGGCCTCCAAGGTTGCCTCCCTCCAGGGCTGAGCATTCTGATGTGATCGCCGGGACGGACCAAGCGGGCCCTCTCTCCCGCTCCTGACCGGCACCCCGCGCCGCACACCGAACCTGCGTTCGCCACGCGGGTGCGGCGCACCACAAGCGTGAACCGAAGGCCCCGGCCTCCGCTCTCCCCCAGGGCGGTGGCCGGGGCCTTCGGCGTACGCGGCGGACGGCGGGCGGCAAGCCGTGCGCGGTGGTGGCTCGATATCATCCTGGCGTGATCATTTCCAGCACCCGCACCACGGTCTTCGACATCGACGGCACTCTCTGCTTCGACGGGCGGACGATCGACGGCAGGATCCTCGCCGCTCTCGAGGGCTGCGAGCGTGCTGGTCACCAGCTGGTCTTCGCCTCCGCCCGGCCGGTCCGCGACCTCCTGCCCGTCCTCGGCGGGCGTTTCCCCACCGCCACGCTGATAGGCGGGAACGGCAGCCTCGTCTCGGTCGCCGGCCAGGTCCGGGCGCGCGCCGCGTTCGGCGCAGGCGAACTCGACCGGCTGCTGGTGGAGGCCGAACGGTTCCGGGCCGGCTACCTCGCGGACGGCCCCTGGGACTACGCCTACACCGGGCCTACGAGCCACCCGATCCTCGACCGCGTCGACCAGGGCCGCCTCGCCAGCCGGGTCGAAATCGCCGATCTCCCCGCCGTCGTGAAGTTCCTCGTGGTCGACGCGACCGACATGGCAGCACTCGCGGAGGCCGGCCGCACGCTCGGGATGACCGTCAACCACCACCTCGACGAGGCGATCGTCGACTTCGCCCCGGGCGCCACGAACAAGTGGGAGGCCCTGACCTCCCTGGGGATCGACCAGTACGACGCCTTCGGCAACGACATCAACGATCTCGACCTGCTGCGCAACGCACGGCACGGGGTCCGGGTCGGCACCCACCCCGGCCTGGACGACGTCGCTCGTGTCACCGTCGCCCCCGACCCCGCCGCGGTCGCCGCCGAGATCTCCCTCCTGGCCACTGCGACGCCCACGGCCTGAGGGCCGGATTGACCGGCCACGGATCCGGACGGATCCGGACGGACGAGGGCTGCCGCGCGGTGAAACGCTGCCCGGCGGCGACAAGCCTGTCGGTGCCCGTGGCCGGGCGCACCTCGGTGCCTGCCCGCGGCGAGGCCGGCCAGCGACGTGATCCGATCCGTACCGCATCACCGATCGCTGATCGCCGATCACCAGTCCGGCAGACACATCCGGTCAACCGCCCGGCGCACCGCGCACCCCTGGGGGCTGTCCGGCCCGATCGCGGTCGGCGCCATGGATGGATCGCTGCTGCGGTCACGGTGCCCGGGCCCTGTCTTCGAACTGCCGTCGTCCGGCAGGCGTCCGGACCGTGCGGCGTCCGGTGCGCGGCGTCCGGGCCGTGCGGCGTCCGGGCCGTGTGATCACAAGCGGGAGGACCGTCCTCGTACCAAGCCGTACGAGAAAGACTCCGGCAACGCGGCAGGCGTGCGTGCCGGGCGTCGCACGGCAGGCGGCAGTTCGAGGACCCCCGGACCTACCGGCCCGACCGTGCGGCCCGCGCCACCGCGACCACGGCCTTCTCCAGCGCGTACTCCGGGTCGTCGCCGCCGCCCTTGACCCCGGCGTCCGCGTCCGCGACCGCGCGCAGCGCGAGGGCCACCCCGTCGGGCGTCCAGCCGCGCATCTGCTGCCGTACCCGGTCGATCTTCCAGGGCGGCATGCCCAGCTCGCGGGCGAGGTCGGCGGGGCGGCCGCCGCGGGCCGAGGACAGCTTGCCGATCGCCCGTACGCCCTGGGCCAGCGCACTCGTGATCAGTACCGGCGCCACGCCCGTCGACAACGACCAGCGCAGCGCCTCCAGCGCCTCCGCGGCCCGTCCCTCCACCGCACGGTCGGCGACCGTGAAGCTCGACGCCTCGGCGCGGCCCGTGTAGTAGCGGGCGACGACCGCCTCGTCGATGGTGCCCTCGACGTCCGCGACGAGCTGCGAGACCGCGCTCGCCAGCTCCCGCAAATCGCTCCCGATGGAGTCGACCAGCGCCTGGCACGCCTCGGGCGTGGCCGAACGGCCCAGCGCCCGGAACTCCGACCTCACGAACGACAGCCGCTCGGCCGGCTTGGTCGTCTTCGGGCAGGCGACCTCCCGCGCCCCGGCCTTGCGCGCCGCGTCCAGCAGCCCCTTCCCCTTGGCACCGCCCGCGTGCAGCAGGACCAGGGTGATCTCCTCGACCGGATCACCGAGGTACGCCTTGACGTCCTTGACCGAGTCGGCGGAGAGATCCTGCGCGCCGCGCACGATCACCACCTTGCGCTCGGCGAAGAGCGAGGGGCTCGTCAGCTCGGCGAGGGTGCCGGGCTGGAGCTGGTCGGAGGTGAGGTCGCGGACATCCGTGTCGGGGTCGGAGGCGCGGGCCGCCGCCACCACCTGCTGCACCGCACGGTCCAGGAGCAGATCCTCCTGGCCCACGGCGAGCGTGAGGGGGGCGAGCGGGTCGTCGGTGGAACTCTTTCTGGTGGCCATCGCCGTCCAGCATCCCACGCACCACCGACAGCGGCCCCGGGCTCCCTCCCACGCGGCTCCCCCGGTACGGGAGAATGGGCCGGTGAGCAATGTGAGACATGTGCTGGTGCTGCCCGACCGCGACGCCGCGGAGGAGGTGGCCGAGGAGCTCGGCCAGCGCTTCGGGATCTCCGAGGAGCCCCAGCTGGTGCGCGACGCGCTGGCCGGCGAGGACGACGCCGAGGACGTCCAGTGGCTGGTGGTCGTGGAGGACTCCGCGGAGCGGCTGGACGCCTCCGCCCTCGACGCTTTCGCGGCGGAGTACGAGGGGTGGCTCGAAACCCCGTAGCGCCGACCGCCTCCGGGGGCCTCGGGTGCTTCCCCGGTTCAGCCCTTGGGGACGATCTGGATGTCCAGGTCAATGGCGATGCTGGAGCCGATGGCCGCGATGCCACGGGCCAGCATGGTCTGCCACGTCAGGGTGAAGTCCTCGCGGTGCAGTTCCGTGGTGGCCCGGCAGGCGGCGCGGGTCTCGCCCTCCAGGCCGCTCCCGAGACCGAGGTACTGGCTGTCCAGCGTGACCGTCCGGCTGACGCCGTGAAGGGTGAGCGCGCCGGTCACACCCCAGCGGGTGCCGCCCCGGTGGACGAAGCGGTCGCTGTAGAACTCCATCGTGGGATAGTGCCCGACATCGAGGAAGTCGCTGGAGCGCAGGTGGTCGTCGCGCATCTGGACGTTCGTGTCGATGGACGCGGCGTCGATGATCACGTGCATGGCCGAGTCCTCCATGCGGTCGGCGATCCGCACGGCCCCCGCGAAGGTGTTGAACCGGCCGTGGATGCGCGCGAGACCGATGTGCCGGGCGGTGAAGCCGATCTGCGAGTGCGTCGGCTCGATCACCCACTCTCCCGGGGCGGGAAGCTGCGGGGGCGCCGACAGCTGAAGGGTCACGTCGCCGAGGTCGGCATGACCGCCCGCGACCACCGTGGCCGAGCCGTGGAACGGGGTGAAGCCCTCGGCCGTGACGACCAGCCGGTACTCACCGGCCGGGACGGTGGCGAGCACACTGCCGAACGGGTCCGTCTCACCGCTGAAGATTCTGTGACCGGACCTGTCCATGACCGCGAACTCGGCCATCGGAACGATCTCGTTGACCGGATCGAGCACCCGGCAGCTGAGCAGCCCGGCGGTACGCGGCATCTTGAGCCCGGCAAGGGCGTTGCCCTGTGCCGGTCCCGTCGCACGGTTCTTCAGCCAACGCCCGAACATCTTCCACCTCTCCCCGGAAACCATTCGCCTGGGGCCCGGCGGCTGAACCTCCCACTCGGAGCAGCGGCCCACGGACGACCATGCATTCGACCACCATTGTGGCGTTCGAGGCAAACGGAGCGACTCGGAATGACTTGATCCGAGCCATCACCAAAGGCCCGAATTGCCCACCGCCCGCAGCCCTGGTCCAGCGCCGGACACGGCGATCGCCCCCTCCGTATCGGTACGCAGCACCATGGCCCCACCTGCCCGGAGCGCGTCGACGGTGCGTTCGGCCGGGTGACCGTACGGGTTGTCCCGGCCCACGCTCACCAGAGCGAGTCTCGGGCGCGCGGCACGCAGCAGGGCGGGATCCTGGTGCGCCGAGCCGTGGTGGGCGACCTTGAGCACGTCCACCCCGGACAGCGTCGGGTATCTGCGCAACAGCCCTTGCTGGGCCGGTGGTTCGAGGTCACCCATGAGCAACAGGGTGAGCCCGCCGGTCCGGACGTACAGGGCGACACTGGCATCGTTCGGCTCCCGGGGCACCGGCTCGGAGCCGGGGCCGGCCCGACCACCAGCGGACCCCGCCGTGCCGGCGGACCACAGGACCCGCCAGTCGAGCGTCCCGATCCTGCGGCGCTCCTCCGGCACGGCCCGGACCAGCGGTACGTGTGCCGCGGCTGCCGTTCTGCGTACGAAGGCGGCCTGGTCGGGCGGTTCGTCCAGGCCGGTTGTCTCGATCGCGCCCACCGACCTGCCCCGCAGTACACCGGGCAGCCCGCGCACATGATCGGCGTGGAAGTGCGTGAGGACCAGGAACGGCACCCTGCTGACACCGAGTTCGCCCAGGCACCGGTCGACGAGCGACGGATCGGGCCCGGCGTCGACGACCACCCCCGCCCCCTCCCCCGCGGCCAGCACCAGCGCGTCCCCCTGCCCCACATCGCACATGGCGAACGCCCAGCCCGGCGGCGGCCACCCGGTCAGTACCCGGGTGAGCGGCACCGGGCGCAGCACCGCGAGGACCAGCAGCAGCGCCGCGGCCGAGCAGGCCCAGGGGTGACGCGCGAGGCGCCGGGCCAGGAGCACCAGCAGCACGGTCAGGACGGCGAGCAGCACCGCCCCCGTACCGCCGTCCGGCCAGTCGATCCCCGCGCCGGGCAGGGCCGCCCCGGTCCTGGCCACCGTGGCGATCCACCCGGCCGGCCACCCCGCGACCCGGGCGAGCAGTTCCGCCACCGGCATCGCCAACGGCGCCACGGCCAGCGCCGCGAACCCGAGGACCGTGGCCGGTGCCACCGCGAACTCGGCCAGGAGGTTGCACGGAATCGCCACCAGGCTGACCCGGGAGGCCAGCAGCACGACGACCGGAGCGCACACCGCCTGCGCGGCGGCCGCCGCGGCCAGCGCCTCCGCGAGCCGGGGCGGAACGCCGCGCCGTCGCAGCGCGTCGCTCCACACCGGGGCGATGGTCAGGAGGGCTCCGGTGGCCAGCACGGAAAGGATGAAACCGTAACTGCGCGCCATCCACGGGTCGTGGAGCACCAGCAGCAGAACGGCGGCGGCCAGTGCCGGGATCAGCGATCTGCGCCGCCCCGTACCGATCGCGAGCAGGGTGATCAGTCCACAGGCCGCGGCTCGCAGCACGCTCGGCTCGGGTCGGCAGACCAGTACGAAGGCCAGGGTGAGCCCGCCGCCGAGCAGCGCCGTCAGCCGGAGCGGAATCCCCAGCCGGGGTGCCAGACCGCGGCGTTCGGCGCGGGTCGCCATGCCCGGCGGCCCGATGAGGAGGATGAGCAGGATCGCCAGATTGGCGCCCGAGACCGCCATCAGGTGGGTGAGGTCGGTGGCCTTGAACGCCTCGTGCAGTTCGGGACCGACCCGTGAGGTGTCGCCGACCACCAGGCCCGGCAGCAGGGCCCGCGCGTCGGGGGCGAGCCGTTCGGTCGCCTGCCGCAGACCGCCCCGCAGC
This sequence comes from Streptomyces sp. NPDC056347, assembly GCF_042262625.1. Classification (NCBI taxonomy): domain Bacteria; kingdom Bacillati; phylum Actinomycetota; class Actinomycetes; order Kitasatosporales; family Streptomycetaceae; genus Streptomyces; species Streptomyces sp. NPDC056347. The sequence continues at coordinate 10,315 of NZ_JBHJQP010000152.1, forward strand.
GCGCCAGCCGTTCGCTGGAGGAGGGATGGCGTGCCGATGACCCGGGGTGGTCCCTTGCCCTCCACCCTCAGTACGGCGGCGCTGCGCTCGCCCGCGTGCAGCGGTGGTGCCAGTCGGCCGCCGACGCGCAGTCGGGTCGACGGGAGCAGCCGCTGCCACCGCTCCGCCGCCGCCCCGGGTTTGACGATGAGCAGCACCGGCGTGCTCAGCCCGGTGACCGTGCCGCCGGGGCCGGTCAGCCGGGTCACCTCGGCGTCCACGAGGAGCGACAGGGGCATGGTGCGGTCGCCCTGCACCCGGGGCAGGGTCCGCCGGGCGTCGGACGTCACGGTCACTTCCGCCTCGGCCCGCTCGAACCGCTGGGCCCGCAGGTGGACCGGCCCGTCCCGTACGTCCGCGCTGCGCAGCCCGGCGGAGGTGGCCCCGGCCGCCGCGCAGAGCAGCACCGCGGCGATGGCGGTCGCGGTCGCCACGTCCCGGGGCCGCCGGAAGCCCGCGGAGGGCCCGTGCGGGGCGGTGCGGTACCTCCGGTTCCCCGACGCGGCGAGGAGTACCAGGGCCGCGCCCACGCAGAGCAGCACGCCCATGAAGGTCCACCGCCCCGGCGCGCTCAGCGCCAGTGCGGCCCCGCCCCAGACCGCCAGGGCCGGTGGAACCAGTCGGAGATCGACCGGGCCCTCCCGGCGCGGCCCGGCGGCACCGGTCCGGCTGTCCGGCGCCTCGTGGACGTCCCCGCCGCTCACGGCCCCACCAGCGGGCGGAGGTCGGAGAACCTGCGGTCACCGATCCCGTTGACCTCGCGCAGTTCGTCGACGGACCGGAAGCCGCCGTGCTGCGCGCGGTACTCCATGATGTGCTGGGCGAGGACCGGGCCGACCCCGGGCAGCGTCTCCAGTTGCTCGGCGGTCGCGGTGTTGAGACCGACCGGTCCGGCCGGAGGGCTCCCGCCGACGCCCGCCCCGCCGAGCGCCGTGGTCCCCGGCGGTGCGCCCACCACGATCTGCTCCCCGTCGACGAGCACCCGCGCCCGGTTGAGGCCGGTGAGGTCGGCGCCCTCCCGGACGCCGCCCGCCGCGCGCAACGCGTCGGTGACCCTCGCCCCGGACGGCAGTCGGCGCACGCCGGGCCTGCGCACCTTGCCGCTCACGTCGACGACCACGTGACTGCCCTGACCCGCCGCGGGGGCGGGCCCGTCCGGCGGCTCCGCCGCCCCGGGGCCCCCGCCCGCCGGGGACGGTGTCCGTACGCGCGCGGCCTCGGTCACCGGATCGGGCGCACGGACGGAGTGGGGGCGCGCGGACCAGAAGTGCACCGCGGCGAAGGCTCCGGCCGCGACCAGGACCACGGCCAGCGCGGCAAGGGCCCGGGGCTCCAGGCCGCACCTGAGCCGCACCCAGACCGGCATCCGCTCCCACAGCGCGGGAACCAGCCGCTCCCACCGCCCGGGTGGAGCAGCACCGGGAACGGCACCGGGGGCAGCACCGGAGCCGGTATCGGGAACGGAGACGGGTGCGGACACGGCAGCGGGAGCCCGGGCGATGACGACCGGCCCGGCCCCGCCCGGGTCCGCCGCCGGTCCCGGGTCCGGCCCCCGCACCGGCTGCGCGGGCCGCCTGCCGTACGCGCCCGCCAGCAGGGCATCGGCCCGGCGGCGCGAGGCGGCGGCCAGCGCGTCCGCACCCTCGGGCATCCGCCGTCGGCGGCCGGGACCGCTGCGCGCACGGACGTCCGAGTCCGGGGCACGGCCGGGACCACTGCCGCTTCCACTGCTTGCACGACTGGTTACTCGTTGCGATCGGAGAGCCATGCCTCACGACGTTAGGCACATCCGCCCGGACCCGCTGATCCGCAGCAATTCCCGTGGACAACCCATCAGTTGTGGATAACTCGGCCACTCCTGGAAGTGAAGCACGAGAGGCGGACCGGGCTCAGCGCGGCGAGACCACCGCTCCGAGCAGACCCGGCCCGGTGTGCGCGCCGATCACCGCGCCCACCTCGCTCACATGCAGATCGACCAGCCCCGGCACCCGCTCGCACAGCCGCTCGGCGAGCCGCTCGGCCCGCTCGGGCGCCGCCAGGTGGTGCACCGCGATGTCCACCCGCCCGCTGCCCGCCCGTTCCACGACGATCTCCTCCAGACGGGCGATCGCCTTCGAGGCCGTCCGCACCTTCTCCAGCAGCTCGATACGACCGCCGTCGAGCTGGAGCAGCGGCTTCACCGCGAGCGCCGAGCCCAGCAGCGCCTGTGCCGCGCCGATCCGCCCGCCACGGCGCAGGTAGTCCAGGGTGTCGACGTAGAAATACGCGGAGGTGCCCGCGGCCCGCTTCTCCGCGGCGGCGACCGCCTCGTCGAGGCTCCCGCCCGTCTCCACCGTCTCCGCCGCGGCCAGGGCACAGAACCCGAGCGCCATCGCGACCATCCCGGTGTCCACCACCCGGACCGGAACCGGCGCTTCCTTCGCCGCGAGCACGGCGGCGTCGTACGTGCCCGAGATTTCCGCCGAGAGGTGCAGCGAGACGACGCCGCCCGCTCCGGCCTCCGCCGCGGCCCGGTACGCGGCGGCGAACATCTCCGGGCTCGGCCGCGACGTGGTCACCGGCCGGCGCTTCTGGAGCGCCACCGCCAGCGAGCGGGCCGAGACCTCGGTACCGTCCTCCAGGGCCTGATCACCGAGGACGACGGTCAGCGGCACCGCGGTGATGCCGTGCCGCTCCATCGTCTCGGGCGGCAAGTAGGCCGTGGAATCGGTGACGATCGCGACATGGCGGGACATGAGCGGGAGGTTACCTGGCCAGTCCGTGTCCCGGCAGTCCGACCCCGACCGAATGATCTCCCCTGATCGCTTCGGACCGCTTCCTGTCGCCGAGGGTCGTCGAACGTCCCAGGCGGGTCGTCGAACGTCTCAGTTCGTCGTTTCGGGCCGGGCCGTCTTCTGCCACGGGTACGCGGTCCGCCGGAGCGGGTCCGGGGCCGTGATCGCAGGCGTCGTACGGTCGGCCGCCGGGCCGCTCTCCTGCTCCCGCCCCCGCTCCGGCCCGCTCGTGGCCTCCTGCCCGGGCCGGCTCTCGCCCGGGGCCGGTTCGTCCTGCTGTGTCGTCCAGTGCCTCAGCGCGCCCGCCTCCAGGTCGATCTGCGCGTTCAACGCGTCGAGATCGTCGTCGGTGAACCGCCGGGCCCGGTCGCGCGCGGCCCATCTCAGCGCGTCCGCCGACTGCGTGATCCGCTCCGTGCGCTGCTTCAGGCCGGGCAGCAGCGAGGCGACCGTCGCCCTGTCGGGGTCGTGCTCCAGCTTCTTCAGCTCCTCGTCGAGCTGCCGTCCGTGCACGCTCAGCCGCTCGAAGAGGCCCAGCGACTCCGCGAGCGAGGCGTCCTCGGCGACCCCGTGCCGCAGGGCGTCCTGGGTGGCCCGCATGGAGGTGCGCAGGGACAGCCGCAACTGCGCCAGCTCCCCGCACACACCCGCCTGGCCGTAGCTCTTGGCCCGCAGGGTGGTCTCCTCGACCGTGCGCCGGGCCTGCGTGATCGTGCGGTCCACGCCGCGCTTCGCCGCGCCGACCGCCTTGACGCCCACGTACACGCCCAGGGCCACGAAGGCGAGAAGGAACAACCCCAGGATCAGGACCGCGGTTAGCATGGGCGCCCCTCGGATGTCGTTTCGGCTGCCGGTGCCGGCTCCTCCACCGTAAACGGAAAAGGCGGGCCGGGGGTTCCTTCGAAACCCCCAACCTGCCCGTAGGGGAAGCCCCCCACATCACCGCACGGGTGCTGCGGCGCCCCGCTCGCACGGGGCGCCGCGACCATCACGCCGGGACGATGTTGACCAGCTTCGGCGCCCGCACGATCACCTTGCGGATGCCCGCGCCGGCCAGGGCCGCGACCACGGCCGGGTCGGCCAGGGCCAGGGCCTCCAGCTCCGCGTCCGTGATCGACGGGGAGATCTCCAGGCGGGCCTTGACCTTGCCCTTGACCTGCACGACGCAGGTCACGGTCTCGTCCACCACGTACGCCGGGTCGGCCACCGGGAAGTCCTGGTGCACGACCGACTCGGCGTGGCCCAGCCGGTGCCACAGTTCCTCGGCGATGTGCGGGGCCAGCGGCGCCACCAGCAGCACCAGCGACTCGGCGACCGACCGGGGCAGCGGGCCGCCCGCCTTGGTCAGGTGGTTGTTCAGCTCGGTGACCTTGGCGATCGCCGTGTTGAAACGCATCCCAGCCATGTCCTGGCCGACGCCGTCGATCGCCTTGTGCAGCGCGCGCAGCGTCTCCTCGCCCGGCTCCGCGTCGACGACGGTGACCTCACCGGTCTCCTCGTCGACGACGTTGCGCCACAGCCGCTGCAGCAGCCGGTACTGGCCGACGACGGCTCGCGTGTCCCACGGCCGCGACACGTCCAGCGGGCCCATCGCCATCTCGTACAGGCGCAGCGTGTCCGCCCCGTACTCGGCGCAGATCTCATCCGGGGTGACGGCGTTCTTCAGGGACTTGCCCATCTTGCCCAGGACGCGGCTGACCTTCTCGTCCTGGTAGTAGAACGCCCCGTCGCGCTCCTCGACCTCGGCCGCCGGGACCGCGATGCCGCGGCTGTCCCGGTAGACGAACGCCTGGATCATGCCCTGGTTGTACAGCTTGTGGAACGGCTCGGCGGACGAGATGTGCCCCAGATCGTGCAGCACCTTGGACCAGAAACGGGCGTACAGCAGGTGCAGCACGGCGTGCTCGGCGCCGCCGACGTACAGGTCGACACCACCGGTCGGCTGTCCTTCGCGCGGCCCCATCCAGTACTGCTCGATCGCGGGGTCGACCAGCTGCCGGTCGTTGTTCGGGTCCAGGTAGCGCAGCTCGTACCAGCAGGAACCCGCCCAGTTGGGCATGGTGTTGGTCTCGCGGCGGTACTTCTTCGGGCCGTTGCCGTCACCCAGGTCCAGGGTGACATCGACCCAGTCGGCGTTCCGGGACAGCGGGGTCTCGGGCTGGGTGTCCGCGTCGTCCGGGTCGAAGGTGCGCGGCGAGTAGTCGTCGACCTCCGGCAGCTCCAGCGGCAGCATCGACTCGGGCAGCGGGTGGGCCACGCCGTCCTCGTCGTAGACGATCGGGAAGGGCTCGCCCCAGTAGCGCTGGCGGCTGAACAGCCAGTCGCGCAGCCGGAAGTTGACGGTGCCCTCGCCGACGCCGTGCTCCGTCAGCCAGGAGGTGATCCGTGCCTTGGCGTCGACGACGCCCAGTCCGTCCAGGGAGATCTCGTCGTTGGCGGAGTTGACCAGCTTCGCGTCGTACGAGCCGAAGGCGTCCTCCCACGTCGAGGGGTCGGTGCCGCGGTCGTCCGACGGCTCCACGACACAGCGCATCGGCAGCTCGAAGGCGCGCGCGAAAGCGAAGTCGCGCGCGTCGTGCGCCGGTACGGCCATGATCGCGCCGGTGCCATAGCCCATCAGGACGTAGTCGGCGATGAAGACGGGCACCTTCTCGCCGCTGACCGGGTTGGTCGCGTACGCGCCGGTGAAGACGCCGGTCTTGTCCTTGGCCTCGGCCTGCCGCTCCACGTCGGACTTGGCGGCGGCCAGCTTGCGGTACGCGGCGACGGCCTCGGCCGGGGTGGCGTAACCGCCGGTCCACACGGCGTGGGTGCCCTCGGGCCAGGCGGCCGGAGTGATCCGCTCCACCAGCTCGTGCTCGGGCGCCAGCACCATGTAGGTGGCGCCGAACAGGGTGTCCTGGCGGGTCGTGAAGACGGTGATGCTGTCGGCGCCCTCGACCGGGAAGTCGACGCGCGCGCCCTCGGAACGGCCGATCCAGTTGCGCTGCTGCAGCTTGATGGCCTCGGGCCAGTCCAGACCGTCCAGGTCGTTCAGCAGCCGGTCGGCGTAGGCGGTGATGCGCATGTTCCACTGGCGCAGCTTCGCCTTGAACACGGGGAAGTTGCCGCGCTCGGAACGGCCGTCGGCGGTGACTTCCTCGTTGGCCAGAACGGTGCCCAGGCCGGGCGACCAGTTGACCGGCGCGTCGGAGGCGTACGCCAGGCGGTACTCGCCCAGGACGTCCGCGCGCTCGACGGCGCTCAGCGCGCTCCAGTCACGGCCGTCGGGGGTGGGGCGCGAACCGCTCTCGAACTCCGCAACCAGCTCGGCGATCGGACGGGCCCGGTCGGCCTCGGTGTCGTACCAGGAGTTGAAGATCTGCAGGAAGATCCACTGGGTCCACTTGTAGTAGTCCGCCTCGATCGTGGCGAACGAGCGGCGCTTGTCGTGGCCCAGACCCAGCCGGCGCAGCTGGGCGGTCATGTTCTCGATATTGGCCTCGGTGGAGACCCGCGGGTGCGTGCCGGTCTGCACCGCGTACTGCTCGGCGGGCAGGCCGAAGGCGTCGAAGCCCAGGGTGTGCAGCACGTTGTGGCCGGTCATCCGCTGGTGACGGGCGAAGACATCGGTGGCGATGTAGCCCAGCGGGTGGCCGACGTGCAGGCCCGCACCCGAGGGGTAAGGGAACATGTCCATGATGAACTTCTTCGGCTTGGCGGCCAGCTCCGGATCGCCCGCCAGGTCACCGCTCGGGTTCGGCGCCTCGTACGTGCCCTCGGCGTCCCAGAAGTCCTGCCAGCGTGCCTCGATGTCGGCGGCCATCGCCGCCGTGTAGCGGTGCGGCGCGGCCGTCTCGGCTGCGGAATTCGTCTCGCTCATGATCCTCAAAGCTCCATCGATCGACATCTGCCGACGCCATGTCCATGGACACGCGTCTACGGAAACGAAAAATCCCCTCGCACAGGAGGGGACGCCGCGCCGATTCCGACCAGGCATTCTCACCGGTCGGGACTGATCAGCGCGGCTCGCTAAGCAGAAGGCGTACGGCACGCATGGCGCCAGGGTACCGCACGGCCCCGGAATCGGTCCGGGCGAGGCCGAATCGGCACAACAAAAGAAGCGAGTCACTCATGACGAGTGACTCGCTTCCTCTTTCACTGTGGAGCTAAGGAGAATTGAACTCCTGACCTCCTGCATGCCATGCAGGCGCTCTACCAACTGAGCTATAGCCCCTTGCTGTGTTCCGCCCGGTTTCCCTGGCGACATCGAGAACATTACCGGTGACCCGCCCGGTCCACCAAATCGATTCCTCGCCGTGCCGATTTGACCGTTTTTGTCATGCTGTCCCAGTGTTCGGCGCAGCCATGGGAGGGGTCAGGCGGTGGCGAAGGAGTAGAAGCGTTTGAGCGTGCAGTGCTCCTCCAGCAGCCGACCGTAGATCGGCTCCCCCTCCAGTTCCCGGTACGTCTCGATCGGGTCACCCTTTATGATCAGCGCCCGCGCGCACTCCTCGCACCAGTACTGGTACTCCGGATTGATCGGGTCCATGTCCCTGACGATGGGCGTGCCACTGCCGCACCAGTCGCATTTCCGCCTGTGTGCACCCATGGGTCAGCTCCGGCCGGAGCTGCGGGCGGTGCACCCTCGACGGACCGGGGCGGCCGGGCCGGGGGCGGGGAGACCGACGGGGCCACGATCCGCGGCCCGAACGGGGAGCGCGGAAAGGAGAGGAACCGAAGCGGGGAACGCGGAAACAAGGAGCAGGTCCGGGATCTCGTGGCCGCTCGCAGGCATCGCGCGCTCCCTCCCGTTCGATCCGTCGCCCCCTCCGGCGTTCCGATTCTGCCATGACCCCGCAAGGGGAACAGCCCGTCGGAGTTCAACCTGTTCGACGACGCCGTACGAGCCCCGCCGCCGCGCCCGCCGGCGAGGCCAGGGACAGCGCGAGGGCACACCCCCACAGGGCCTGTCCCGACCCCTGCGGCCCTTCTGTGCCGAGGCGGTTGAGGTAGTTGAGGTAGGGGTGCCGAAGGCGGCGACCCCGGCCAGTCGGCCGAGCTGAGTGACGGTCACCAGTACGCCGCTCGCGTCGGCCGCGTCCTCGGAGCGCACGTCCGCCAGGACCCCGGTGAGGGTGGGGGCCGAAGCCCGGCGCCATCCCGGCCCCCACCGTCACGAACACCACGTGCAGGAGGGGACCGCCGTCGCCACCACCGCGCATCAGCGGCCCGACGGCCGTCACCGACGGCGGCCCGGAGCACGAATCCGCCCGGCACCAGGAATCTGCGCAGCCCCGCCGGCCACCGCCGCCAGGTCAGTCCGGTCGCCCCGAGGACCAGCGCGGTCGGCGCGAACACCAGCCCGGCCCGCAGTGGTGAGTAGCCCAGGACCCTCTGGACGTGCGGCGTCATCAGGAACAGGAAACCGGCGTCGACCGCCATCACGAGAAGGACGCGCAGCACCGCCGGGGCCGTGCCGGGCACGCGCAGCACCCTGGGGGCGATCAGCGGCACGCCACCGCGAGCGGCGAGCCGGGACTCGTACCCCACGAAGGCCACGAAGACCACGAAGACCACGACGGAGACCACTGGGCAGACCAGGGACCAGACCGGCCGACCCAACTCCTGCCCGAGCACCAGGGGAATGCAGAAGATCCCGCCCCCTGCCGGGGACGGGATCTTGACTGTGGAGCTAAGGAGAATTGAACTCCTGACCTCCTGCATGCCATGCAGGCGCTCTACCAACTGAGCTATAGCCCCGTCATTCGCGGTTTTTCTCTGCGCTCCCGCGCTGCGAACAAGAAGAACTTTAGCCTGTGACCTGCCAGAAAGTGAAATCCGGCCGGAGAGGCCCTGCCCTCCCGGCCGGACCGCGTCCGCCCGGTCCGGGCGGAAGACCTCAGGTGTCGTCGCCGAGCACCGGCTCGGGCAGCGTGCCCGCGTTGTGCTCCAGCAGGCGCCAGCCCCGCGCGCCCTCGCCCAGGACCGACCAGCAGCAGTTGGAGAGTCCGCCGAGCCCTTCCCAGTGGTGCGCCTCCAGGCCGAGGAGCCGGCCAATGGTGGTGCGGATGGTGCCGCCGTGGCTGACGACGACCAGCGTGCCGTTCTCCGGCAGCTTGTCGGCGTGGCCGAGCACGACCGGGGCGGCCCGGTCGGCGACCTCGGTCTCCAGCTCGCCGCCCCCGCGCCGCACCGGCTCGCCGCGCTTCCACGCGGCGTACTGCTCGCCGAAGCGCGCGACGATCTCCTCGTGGGTGAGGCCCTGCCAGGCGCCCGCGTACGTTTCCCGCAGGCTCGCGTCGTGCGCGACCTCGAGGCCGGTGAGCACGGCGAGCTGGGCCGCCGTGTCGGCCGCCCGCCGGAGGTCGGAGGCGACGATCGCGTCCGGCTTCAGCGAGGCGAGCAGCCGGGCGGCCCGGCGGGCCTGCCCGACTCCGGCCTCGGTGAGCGCGATGTCCGTGGACCCCTGGAACCTGTGCTCCAGATTCCAGGCCGTCTGGCCGTGACGCCAGAGAACGATCCTGCGGCCTCTGCCGCTTCCGCTGCTGTTCAGCTCTGCTCACCTTCCGGTCCGCCGGTGAGCCGGGCGTGCTCCTCGGCCTTGCCGCGGGTCTTGACGGCGTCCTCGGGAAGCGCGATCTCGGGGCAGTCCTTCCAGAGGCGCTCCAGCGCGTAGAAGACCCGTTCCTCGCTGTGCTGGACGTGGATGACGATGTCGACGTAGTCGAGGAGGATCCACCGCGCGTCGCGGTCGCCCTCGCGGCGCACCGGCTTGGCACCCAGCTCCTTCTGGAGCCGCTCCTCGATCTCGTCGACGATCGACTTGACCTGGCGGTCGTTGGGGGCCGAGGCCAGCAGGAAGGCGTCCGTGATCGACAGCACGTCGCTGACGTCGTACGCGATGATGTCGTGCGCGAGCCGGTCGGCGGCCGCCTGGGCGGCGGCGTTGATGAGCTCGATGGAGCGGTCCGTGGCGGTCACATGCAGGCTTTCGTCGGCGGTCAGATCAACCTCTAGGGTCTCACGGACCACCGACAGCCCACACAGTGACGGCCCACCCCCCCCGGAGGGGGGCGCCCGGGGGGCGGGCCCGCCACACAATATAAAGTATTTTTGGGGCAGCAGGAAAGGGAACAAACCCGGGGGGGGGGGCGGGGCCA